>JANRBC010000072.1 GCA_030727685.1 Ilumatobacteraceae bacterium | reverse complement strand
CCACCACATTGATCAACCCCAACAAAATTGCCACAAGCAAAACTTGAGTCACGCCAGTCTTCAACCAACCGTCAGCAAGTTGCTGCGCCCAAATCACCACCGCAAGCAAAACGACCACAACCGACCCTGGCTTGACGAACACAACCCAGTGCGGGTGCAAATCAAGATTTATGTGCTCACCGCGATTCAATAATTTTTGCGGATAAGCCATTCCCCAAACTTAGTTTCTCGCAGCCACACCCACCGCCTAGCGTTATGGCGTGGACGCCGACCAACTTCTCCATGGCATGGATGCCGACCAGCGCGCCGCGGTCACCTGCCCCGAAACAGCAACCGTATTGCACGCCGGCGCGGGCTCTGGCAAAACCCGGGTGCTCACTCATCGCATCGCATATCGCATCGCCAAAGGCACTGCAGATCCGCAACGCGTACTTGCAATCACATTTACGCGCGAGGCCGCAAGCGAAATGCGTCGCCGGCTAAAAACACTTGGCGTTTCGCGTGATTCACAATCGGTTACGGTCGGCACTTTTCACGCGGTTGCACTTGCACTTTTGCGACAGCGCCTCGCCGATACGCATAAACAAATGCCGTCGATCATTCATAATCGGCCCCAACTAATTGCCCAAGCTGCGCGCGAACACCCGATGTCTACTCGTACTCGCGAACTGCTAATCGAAGTCGACTGGGCTCACGCTCGTTTGATTTCGCCGGCCAACTATGCGCAAACAGCAAAACGCCTTGGTCGCTACACGGCTGCACCGCACAACGAGATCGCAAACATTTACAAAGAATACGAACAGCTTAAAATTCAGCGCAACACGCTCGACCTCGACGACTTAATCTCACGGGTAATCGAAGCAATGCGACTCGACAACGCATACGCCCAAGCAGTGCGCTGGCGCTATCGACATATTTTTGTCGACGAAGCCCAAGACATGAACCCACTGCAATACGAACTCTTCGAAGCAATTCGTGGGCAACGCGCCGATGTCTTCATTGTCGGCGATCCAATGCAAGCAATCTACGGATGGAACGGCTCAGACAAACGACTCTTCGACGAACTCCCCGACAAGATTCGTGGCACAACTGTCTTGCGACTACCAAACAATTATCGCTGCACACCCGAAATTTTGAATGCGGCCACGACTGTTGCAAAACTCGTCGACCCACAAATTGATGTGCGCGCAATCAAGCCGACCTCACAACCAGTTATTCTGCGCGGTTACGCCGATGCAGACGCAGAGGCTCAAGGCATCGTCAACTGCTTATGGCAATACGCAAACACCGGCGGCGAAAACCCATGGCAGTCGGCCGCAGTTCTGGTGCGCACCAATATTCAAGTTGAGTTGATCGTCGATGCTCTTGTTAAAAACAACATTCCAGTTCGCACCACTCGTCCATCGAAAGAACTGAACTCAGCAATCGCCGACGCTTCGCAAAGCACGAACCGCAACGAACTCGCCACATGGGTAACCGACGTACTCACTGAGTCAGATTCTGAAGTTCAACGCTGGGTCGCCGAACAAGTTCAAGTGTTTCTCAAACTCGATCACCCGGGCAACGTCGACGGTCGCACTTTCACCTCATGGATGCGAGCGACTTCGGCAGAGCACCGCAGCACCGAGGGCGTTGAAGTTCTCACTTTTCACTCGGCCAAGGGTCGCGAATGGCAGTGCGTCGTCGTTGCAGGCGCCGAGGTTGGCTTGATGCCTCACAGTTCGGCGATCACTCAAGACCAACGAGATGAGGAGATTCGCCTGGCGTATGTCGCACTCACTCGCGCTTCACAACAATTGTTTGTCACTTGGTGCGAATCACGCAAAGGTCGCACAGCAGGGCAAAGCAACCTGCTCGCCAATATTGTCAGCGAGACGGCTCTAAAACCCGAACCACAATTTGTCGCTCGAGCCAAAACAAAAAAATTGGCAACACCATCTCTCGAAGACGAACTTCGCACTTGGCGCAGCAAACGCGCGAGTGTCATCAAGCAACCAGTCACATCAATCATTTACGACGAAGATCTTCGTGAAATCGCAAAACAACTGCCAAAGACCACGGCACAACTCGCCGAAATTGTCGGCACGATTACCGCCCAAAAAATCGGTCCTGATGTTTTGTTAATTGTGGCGCAAGCCGAGTCGCGCCTCGCGCTTCAAACTCTCAAATAATTTCAGCCTGATTGCGACTGACGAATCTCTAACAATCTCTGAAACACCTCGGGCCGCATCGACACGAACAAACCTTTTGCTTCGGCGCAAAGTGTTTCGCCGTGATGAAGCGTGCCTGCCACACTAATTTTGCGCCCCTCAACCGAAGCCACCCAGCCGCGAAAGACAACAGGCTTCAAAAGTGGTGTCGGTGAGCGATAATCAACTGTCAGGTTCACGGTCATGCCAGGGTTGCCGCTAAGCGACTGCGCCATACCTAAAACTTCGTCAAAATAGGCCGCAATAAAACCACCATGAACACAACCTGGTGGGCCTTCGTATGCAGCAGCGAATGTCGCATGACCTACGACAATCGAATCTTTGCCACCGTCGCCGTCGATACTCATCTGCATCGGCACACTCAACGGATTAATACCGCCAATGATCGGACTGCGATCGAGAAAACTATTCATCGGCGCCAACGAACCTTCGGCAGGCCCCGTGTACTCATGTGTGTGCGGGCGCGATTGCAATCTCGTGACAGCCTGATTAATCATCTTGCGAGTCTCTTCTAACTCTTCGAGCGATGCCGAAGTTGCAAGCAATTCATCTATCGCCGCGCGCAACTCTTGAGCGATCTCGATTCGCTTTGCATCTGTCGGCGAATGCTGCTGAGTTCGAACATGAAACCCCTTGAAAGCACTCTCGTACTTCGGCACTGCCCCATCAGAAGTTTCATTCAAAGACATTGCGTTACTTTTTTAACGTAATCGTCACTGGCACATGGTCGCTGGGTTTCTCGCCCTTGCGGGCGTTGCGATCGATGCTCGACGCCTCGACGTCGCTCATTAGAGACTTTGTGGCGAGTAGAAAATCAATTCGCATTCCTTCGCCTTTGTGAAAACTTCCATTTCGATAATCCCACCACGAGAAAACTTTTGGCTCAGGGTGTAGTTCACGAAACGCATCGGTCAATCCCCAATCGCAAAGTTCGGCAAATACTTTGCGCTCTGGCGCACTGACATGGGTTGCGCCTTCAAACTTGGTCACATCCCAAACGTCTTCATCAGTTGGTGCGATGTTGAAGTCTCCACCAATTACGAGGCGGTCGTTTGGCTTGGCGATCGCATCAGCGTGCTGTCGCAATTTCTTCATCCATCCAAGTTTGTATTTGTAGTGATCATCTTCGAGTGCCCGACCATTGGGCACATAAACACAAACAACCTTCACCCCACCACAGGTCGCTGAAATTATTCGTGCTTCATGGTCTGGCTCGATCGGTTTGGCAAAGTTGTTCACCACATCGGTCAAGCCAACTTTCGAGATAATCGCCACGCCATTCCATTGACCTTGCCCAAAATGTGCCGACTCGTAACCCATCTCGGCGAATGTCAATGCCGGAAACACTTCGTCTTTCATCTTGGTCTCTTGCATGCACAGCACATCTGGTTGATTCTCTGTCACCCACTGGGTCACGCGATCAAGTCGGGCCTTGAGTGAATTTACGTTCCAAGTCGCAATCAGCACGACAACACCGTACTCAAAAACTGATTAACGCTTCTTACTCGGCAGATTTTTCTTGGCAGCCGATTTAGGGTGCTGCGGTCGTCGCTTGGCTTTTTTGCTGATCGCTGCTCGCGGCGACGCACTCTTGGCAGTGCGCCCACTTGCCGACTTGGCAACAGTCTTTTGCGCCAAAGTCTCCATGCCTGAAACCGCCAACTCGACGCTTCGGCGCGATGGCGTGTAACCAACAACGACCAAATTCAGCGCCGCCCCAAGTTTCACATGCTCGCGAGCACTTCGCGGTGTCGGATTAGCCATCAATCGCATCGGCAAGTAACCCGAAACTTCACCAATCTTCACGTAGACGCCATGCGACGCATAACTGTCGACTGAGCCTTTTGCTTTTGTGCCAATCGGATTTTTTTCGACGAAGTTTAAAAATGTCGTGAGATCGTTAAGTTTCGGCGGCTGTGCAGATTTCGTCGCAGCGCCAGCCTTGGCACTCGTCGCCTGAGATTTAACTGCCGTTGCTACCGCACGCGAACTAGGTGGTGGTGATTTCGGCACGGGCATCGGTCGCATCACAGCGCGAGTCGATTTTGCACGGCGCAGAGTCGCCGCCGTTGCGCGTCCTGCCTGCTTGCGTACCGGCAGTCGCTGAATAAATACCCAGCCGACATTCGGCACTGGCTTGCCACCGATCAATCGCCCTTCGTCGAACAACCATTTATATTGATCGTGAAATTCTTGATAACTATCGTTAGATAAAACGCTTGCTTTAACTTTGTCGGCAATCGTCAAGACGAAACCATCGCCACGGCCAACGGCGCCAGCCGGGGGTGCCACAAGTTCATTGTTATTAATCGCTTCGTCGAATTCGGCACGTTCACGGCGATCAACTCGATGGCCAAATGTTGCATCGACGACCACTGTTACTTTCGTGCCCGGAAACTCTTTCATAAAGGCCAATACGGCTTCATTTAATTGTTTGAGGCTTGGCTCGGTTCGACCCTCTGTCGCAAGATTCGAGCCGTCAACAACGACGTGCGAGAAGGGTTTAATCACCCTCTCATTCAACCACCACTAACTAGTTACCAGTTAGCGAATGTTTGCGCCATTAAGTCGTCAAGTTCTTGAT
>JANRBC010000071.1 GCA_030727685.1 Ilumatobacteraceae bacterium | reverse complement strand
TAAAGCCGTTGGCGCGAATCGTTTCGTCTGGTGTTTCGGGTTTGAATCCAGAAATTATGGGTCTCGGACCAATCGAGGCATGCCGTCAAGCACTCAAGCGTGCTGGCATGACAATCGATCAAATCGATTTGGTTGAAATTAACGAAGCGTTTGCTGCACAAGTTATTCCGTCAGCAAAACATTTGGGCATTCCGATGGAGAAATTGAACGTGCACGGTGGGGCGATCGCGCTCGGTCATCCTTTCGGCATGACT
The DNA here is from genome assembly GCA_030727685.1 of Ilumatobacteraceae bacterium. Lineage (GTDB taxonomy): Bacteria > Actinomycetota > Acidimicrobiia > Acidimicrobiales > Ilumatobacteraceae > BACL27. The sequence continues at coordinate 4,551 of JANRBC010000071.1, read as the reverse complement.
GGTGCTCGCATCATGACAACGTTGATCAACGGTCTGCAACACACTGACAAGCGATTTGGTCTCGAATCGATGTGCGTTGGCGGTGGCCAAGGCATGGCGATGATTATTGAGCGCTTGAAGTAAGAAAATTTCGCGCGCTAGCGCAGACTTTTCAAATTTCTTAAGTGCATGATGCCGGCAAGGCCGGCAATTGTGGCGATGCCAACAGCAACTGCAAAAAATGTTATGAACGCTCCGTAGGCACCATAAATTGTCGGAGCAATAAATGCGGCCACCATTTGTCCGAAAACGTTGACTGCCCCTGACAGACCTTGCGCCGCTGAAGCCCGACCGGGTGGAGCGGCTTTTGCGATTGCTGATAGCGCTGCAGGCATCATCGTTGCCTGCAAAATGCCCTCGAAAAGACCGATGCCAAGAATTACCCACGGCTGTTTGACCACACCGTATGAGATTGTCAACAAACTTATTGGAATTATCAGCCACAGCACCACAGCAATTGGCGAACGCTTATCGATTAATTTGCCGGCTCGTGCTGAAAACAAAATGAAGGGCAAACCATAAACAGCAAACGTCAAACCAGTCATTGCGTTGTTGCCGCCTAGATCGGCCAAAAAGCGATCCCAAAGTGCGTCGAACATACCAGTCGGAAACGTGACTGCGAGAGTCAATATCAAAGCAACGCGCACGCTGCGAATTCGCATCAGATCAAAACTGAGGCGCTGCGACTCGGTAGTTGAAACCAATTCTGGAAACGTGCGTGGACTAACTATGAATAGGGCGATAACAGCAAGCGCACCGAACAATAAAAAGGTCGCATCAAGCCCAAACGGACCAATGATTAGCGAGCCGATAAGTGGGCCAGAAACGAAGCCGCCGATCTCCATGCCGGCAACCGCGCCGAGTCTTTCGGCACTGCGAGTCGAATCTAAATGAGCCGCCAAAGCGCGCACCGCTGGAAACGTTAAACCGATCGAAGCGCCAACAATGCCACGACCGATAATGAAGACCAGCAGCGAATCGCCTAACGCAAAAATTATCGAGCCGAGCGCCGCCAGCCCAAGACCAAACTGAATAAGCCTCTTGCCGTGTCCGCGGTCGGCCAACGGGGCAACAAATAATTGCACAACAAGCCCCATCGCAAAACCAGTGCCGGCGATCAGCCCCAATGCCGCATCGGCATATTTGTATTGCTCTTGCAACTCTGACATCGAGGCAAAAACGACGCTGTTGGCCGAGGCGGTTGCAAAAACGCTGAACAGCAAGAGCAATAAGTCAGCACGCTGATTTTCTCTTGCAGTCATAATTATTCTTTCGAGTTTTATCTAGAGAGCTCGTCAATCACCGAGTCAAAAAAAATCGGCCAATGGTGCATCGCCCAGGCGTCAAACTCTACTTCACATAAACCAACACACGAGATATTGCTAGTCGGATCGTGCCACAAAAAAGAACCGGTACCACCGAAGTGGCCGAAAGTTGATGCACTGTTACGCGTACCCATCCAGTGCGGGTGCTTCGTGCCGTGTACTTCTGGTCCGAAACCCCAATTGCACGGATCAAATCTGCCAACGCCAGGCACGACACCTTCGAGTTCGGCAAATTGCGTTGTTGTTGCGACGTTTGCTGTACTAGTTGAAATCAGTTGGGGGTTGCGCAACTCGAGAGCAAACTCAACTAGGTCGTCAACACATGAAACAACATCATGGGCGGCCGAGCCGTTTAAAAAACTCTTGGACATTCCGAGTGGCTCAAAAATTGCTTCATGCAAGAAATCAGCGAAGCTAATTTCGCTCACTTGCTCGACATGTTCAGCAATCAACTCATAGCCAGTGTTCGAATAAATGCGTTTGCGACCTGGCGTAACTATTGGCACCGCGCCATCAAAACTGTAACCACCTGCATGTGACAACAAGTGGGCGAGTGTGCAATCTTGCTGGCCGACTTGTGCGTCAAGACTTGTTGAACTATCTTCAACGGCGATCAAAGTCGCCCAAGCAGTTATCAATTTTGAAATCGATGCAATACGCGAAGTTCGAGTTGTATCGCCGAAAGTATGTGCAATGCCACGGCGATCAATAACGCAAATTGAAGTGTTGCTCGCGGGCCATTCGCGAACGAGATCAAACGCCCGCATGGGGCTATTTTGCTGCGCGAATTAATTCGGCAACGCGAAATGCCAAGTCAAGTGACTGGCGAGCATTTAGTCGCGGGTCGCAAACTGTCTCATAGCGAGTGTCAAGATCTTCTTGACTAACCGTCTCAGCACCACCCAAACACTCGGTGACGTTTTCGCCGGTCAACTCGATATGAATGCCACCTGGCCAAGTGTTTTCGGCGCGATGCGCCAAGACGAAACCAGTGATTTCACGAATGATGTCATCAAAGTGGCGAGTCTTGCGACCGTTCGTTGCCGAAAACGTATTTGCATGCATCGGGTCGCAGGCCCAGACAACAGGGTGACCAGCATCGCGCACTGCGCGCAACAGCGGTCGTAAACCAGATTCGATTTTGTCGGCACCCATTCGCGTGATCAAAGTCAGACGACCAGGTATGCGCGACGGGTTCAGAGCCTCGCACAATGACAGCACAAAGTCGGTGGTCGTATCGGGCCCTATTTTGCAACCGACTGGGTTGCCAACACCACGCAAAAACTCGATGTGTGCGCCGTCGAGTTGACGAGTTCGCTCACCAATCCACAACATATGTGCCGAGCAGTCATACCAATTGCCCGTGAGCGAGTCTTGTCGTGTGAGCGACTCTTCGTATCCAAGCAACAAAGCCTCGTGGCTTGTGTAGAAATCAACTTCGTGCAGCGCGCTGTGGTTTTCGGTGTCGACGCCGCAGGCGCGCATAAATGCGAGTGCACGCTCAACTTCGCCGGCAACTTGTTCGTAGCGCTGACCTTCGGCGCTCGTCGTAACGAATTCTTGGTTCCAGGCGTGCACGCGATTCAGGTCGGCAAAACCACCCTTGGTGAATGCTCGCAGCAAGTTAAGTGTGCTTGCCGATTGGTGGTAGGCCTGAACAAGTCGTTGCGGGTCTGGCACTCGCGACTCGCTGTGGGGTGCCGGATCATTGACCATGTGGCCGCGAAATGACGGCAACTCAACGCCACCGATTTTTTCGGTGTCACTCGAGCGCGGTTTTGCAAATTGTCCGGCGATGCGACCAACTTTTACGACAGGCACGCCCATCGAATATGTGAGCACAAGCGCCATCTGCAAGATCACACGAAGTTTCTCGCGAATATTTACTGCTGTGAATTCTTCGAAACTCTCGGCACAATCGCCGGCTTGCAACAAAAATGCGTTTCCGCTTGCGACTTGTCCAAGTGATGCAAGCAAAGATCGCGCTTCACCAGCAAAAACAAGTGGGGGATACGAACTGATCTGCTTTAACGCCTGCTCTAGATCATTTTGGTCGGGCCATTTTGGCTGTTGAGCAGCGACGCTGTTCTGCCAAGAAGACGGGGTCCAACGGGCACTCATAGGTATAACCCTATTGTCAGGGCAGGCCTCAGACGGTGAGAATTTCGCCGGCGTCGTCGCGAAGCGTATCTACAGCGCGGCTCACGAGGCGACGTGCTGCCTCGGCGGTTACGCCGAGTTCTTCGCCGACTTGACGGAAGCTCTTTCGCTCGCCATCATGCAAACCAAAACGAGCCTCAACTGCATAGCGAGCACGCTCATCGAGTGTGCCAAGCAGACGGTCAAGCAAGTTTGTGTCGACCATGCCCATGACTGCATCTTCTGGGCTGATGTCTTCGTTTGGCACGAGGTCACCCAAAGTTGCATCGCCATCTTCGCCAATCGTCTTGTCGAGCGAAACTGGTGTCGTTAAGCGATGCAATTCTGCGTTCATCGCACTCAAACCTTCGGCATCGCCAGAACCTTGACGCAATGCTGCGCGCAACGTCGCCGAGCGATCACCAGGAATTCGAATGAGGCTTGCTTTTTGGTCTAGCGCACGACCAATTGCTTGACGAATCCAGAATGTTGCATAGGTCGAAAATTTGAAACCACGACGCCAGTCGAACTTGTCAACTGCATGCTCGAGGCCAAGATTGCCTTCTTGAATCAAGTCGAGAAGATCCATACCTTGTGGCAATGGATAGCGACGCGCAATCGAAACAACCAATCGGAGGTTTGAACGAATGAAACGATCTTTGGCGCGTGCAGCATTGCGCATGTCGGCGCGAATCTGGGCACCGCGCTCACCTTTTTCGTGACGCTTCTTTGCCTCACGACCAGCTTCGATCGCTTTCGAAAGATCGCGCTCGTCTTCAGCGTTGAGCAAAGCGACTTTGCCGATTTCGTTCAGGTAGATGCCAATTGAGTCAGACATGGGGGGTTTTGATTCTTTCTGTATGGGGGGTATTCGGGGGACTTGTTACATTAGGGCATCGGCACAAATAGGTCAAGGGGTTAGTGAAAATTTTCATAATTTTTTGAGCCAGGTTTCATAAGCCTTTTGTCCAGTTGATTATGGGTAGGTGGGTCTTTGACTCATACACTTTGATAGTGCCAATGCGTGTCGGACTGTTCGGGGGAACAT
>JANRBC010000070.1 GCA_030727685.1 Ilumatobacteraceae bacterium | reverse complement strand
TGCGATTTGACATGCCTTCAGGCTAAAGGTTTATCGCCTGCCTCGCACGGAATTGATTTGGATCAACTCTTTGCTAGATGTGCTTGGCTAAATGACTAAGCAAATAAGGTCGCGCGGCGCTGACGATATAGAGCGATCCGGTGACGAGTATCGCATCATCGTCTTGCGCAAGATTGATAGCCATCTGACATGCTTTCTCAACAGAGTCGGCAATACGCACGTCGGCACAACCGATGCTTTGCGCAACTTTTGCCATCTCTTCTGCTGGCAAACCTCGTGGCGTTGGCGGCATACACGTAATCACGACATCAAATTCATTTGCGCGAAACGACAACAAAAGATCTTCAGGGTTGCGACTACGAAGCGCCCCGGTGACCAATATTTTTCGACCCTGCGTGTTGAAGTCTTCAAAGAAAACTGATGCACAAACTTCTGCACCGGCCGGGTTGTGTGCCCCGTCAATTATCGCCAGAGGTCGATGACCGAGCACTTCAAAGCGCCCTGGCATCTTCACACTCGACATGCCTTCATCCAAAATTTCACGATTAATCGTGTCGCCAAAAAATTCTTCAACTGCGCAGATTGCGAGCGAAGCGTTGTCTCCCTGATGCTGACCATGCAGCGGCAGAACTACATCTTCGTATCTTGTGCGCGGAGTTCTAATCGAAATCATTCGCCCACCAATTGCCAAGAAATTATCTTCGCAAGCGAAATCTTCGTCACGAATTAGACGCGCACGAGCATCTTCTGCCAAAAATATCTCGCGCAGTAATTCATCTGTCTCACCCAGAACGAGCGCACTTGAAGGCCGTATGATGCCTGCCTTCTCGCGAGCAATGTGCTCAACGGTCGGACCTGCGTACTCCATGTGATCTAGAGCAATGTTGGTGATCACTGCGACATCCGAGTTGATTACATTTGTCGCATCCCATCGACCCAGCATTCCGACTTCAACGACGGCGACATCTACAGCCGAGTCGGCAAACCAACGAAACATCGCCGCGGTCATGATCTCAAAAAAACTAGGCCGAATAGCGAGCAAAATCTCAAGATCTGAAATAGCGCCAACCTGCAGACCGAACTCAACGTCGTCGATTGGCTCGCCGTTGATACAGATTCGGTCATTGATGCGGTTGATATGTGGGCTCGAATAGGTGCCTACTCGTAGGCCATGTGCCATCAACAACTTCGTAATAATTTGCGCGGTTGAACCCTTGCCGTTTGTGCCGGTGATGTGAATGCTTCGATATGAATGTTGCGGGTTATCGATTGCATCAAGCAATTTTTCGATATTTTCAGTTGACGGCGAATCAACTCGGCCCGTGCGCTCATAACTCGAGTGTTCGTCGAGATACTTCAAGGCGTCGGCGTATTGCACGACTATTAAATTCTTTTATGAAGCAGCGCGACGCTGACGGGTGACGCGAGTGCTTCGATTAACCAAAGTTGGTGCTGAAACCTTGTTAACTGCATTCAGGTCAATGACGACTTTGGCCACATCTTTGCGACCTGGCAGGTCATACATCGTCTCAAGCAACACTTCTTCGAGAATCGCCCGCAAACCACGAGCACCAGTGCCGCGTAAAAGGGCTTGATCAGCAACAGCTTCGAGTGCTTCAGTTGTGAACTCAAGTTCAACATCTTCGAATTCAAAAAACTTTTGGTATTGCTTGAGCAATGCATTCTTTGGCTCAGTGAGGATCTTGATCAAAGCTGGACGATCAAGACTGTGAACCGCACCAATCATCGGCAAGCGACCGACGAATTCTGGAATCATGCCGAACTTCAAAAGGTCTTCTGGCAATACCTGCGCGAAAAGTTCACCCGGGTCTTTTTCGGACTTCGACTTAACTTGAGCGTGAAAGCCGACTCCTTTTTGACCGATTCGCGAGGCAATTATTTGGTCTAAACCTGCGAATGCGCCACCGCAGATAAACAGAACGTTCGTGGTATCGATTTGAATGAACTCTTGATGCGGATGTTTGCGCCCACCTTGTGGCGGAACCGATGCGACAGTGCCTTCAAGAATCTTGAGCAAAGCCTGCTGCACGCCTTCACCAGATACATCGCGAGTAATCGACGGGTTTTCGCTCTTGCGAGCAACCTTGTCGATCTCATCGATATAAACAATGCCTGACTCTGCTTTTTTAACATCAAAGTCTGCTGCCTGCAAAAGTTTAAGAAGAATGTTTTCAACATCTTCACCAACATAACCAGCTTCGGTCAACGCCGTCGCGTCTGCAATTGCAAAAGGAACATTGAGCAACCGTGCAAGAGTTTGAGCCATATGGGTTTTGCCGCAACCAGTTGGGCCCAACAGCATGATGTTGCTCTTTGACAGTTCGATGTCGTCACGCCTTGTTGACGAATTTTGCTTGTATTCAATGCGTCGATAGTGATTGAACACCGCAACAGATAGAACTTTTTTTGCCGTATCTTGACCAACTACGTAATCATCTAAGAAGGCTCGAATTTCACGTGGGTTCGGAAGTTTCTCGAGCTTGGCTTCTGTGTCTTCAGTATTCTCTTCGTCGATTATTTCGTTGCAAAGATCAATGCACTCATTGCAAACGTAGACACCAGGACCAGCAATTAGTTTTTTGACTTGCTTTTGCGACTTGCCGCAAAACGAACATTTAACAAGTTCTGCCGAATCACCAAACTTAGCCATCAGTGCCTCGTTTCAAACTTCAACGGATAGGCCCAGAGCGATCGGCGAATTCGCGTGTCGAAATAACTTCATCGATGATGCCGTATTCTTTGGCGGCTGTTGCTTCCATTACGAAGTCACGATCGGTGTCTTTGTGAATGCGTTCGATCGGTTGCCCCGTGTGCTTGGCGATTATTTCTTCTAAAATTTCTCGCATGCGCAAAATTTCGCGCGCAGCCAATTCGAGATCTGTCACCTGTGAGTAACCAACCTGTGCGTAAGGCTGGTGCAAAAGAACACGCGAGTGCGGCAAGGCAAGACGCTTGCCTTTTGTGCCAGCAGCCAGCAACACAGCTGCTGCAGATGCGGCCTGACCCAAACAGATAGTCGCGATGTCGTTCTTGATGAATTGCATCGTGTCGTAGATTGCGAACAACGCTGAGATATCGCCACCCGGACTATTGATGTAAATGTTGATGTCTTTGTCGGGATTCTCGCTCTCGAGGTGAATCAACTGTGCGCAAACCAAATTCGCGATCGTGTCATCAATCGGCGTGCCAAGGATGATGATATTTTCTTTGAGCAAGCGACTGTAAAGGTCATAGACGCGCTCGCCACGGCTGGTTTGCTCGGTGACATTTGGAACGTAATAGTTGCGAACAAAATCCACGAAAGAGTCCTCTTGTTAAACGGTTCTAATTATTGTGTCTTAAACCTGACACTTTAATTACTGACCTTTAACGCTAGTTCGTAGCACCAGGTTTTTGGGGACTATTAGAACCCGTATTTATCAAGCCTCAGTGCTTGTGATCATGCTCATGACTGTGATCATGGTCATGGTCGTGCGCATCGGCGTCTATCTCAATGTCGTCATGATTGTGTTCGCCCAAAATTGTTTCGGCGTCAATCGCATTGCCCTTGTCGTCGACAAACTGCGAGTTATGAAGCAGCCAGTCGATTGCTTTTGATTTTGCAATCTGTGCCTTGAGATCGACGATTGCATCGTTTTTTTCGTATGCCTTGCGAATAGCAACCGGCTTCTTTTTAAGTTGTGTCGCGATACGTGAAAATTGTCGTTCGAGATCGTCTTCGGATGCTTCGAGTTCTTCGGCCACAGCAACTGCACGCAATGCGATATCGACTTTTGTCGCCAATACAGATTGCTCTTTTAGTGCATCAACAAACTGTTCTGCCGTTTGCTGAGTGACCGAAAGCCATTGCTCCATTGATATGCCTTGAGACTCGAATTGCTTCAAAGTATTCTGCACACGACCACGAAGGTCACCATTGACCATCGCCTCTGGTGCTTCGATCTCGAGCAGCGCTGCGAGTGCGGCAGTTGTCTTTTCGACAACGGTGTTACGCACCTGATTAAGTCGCGACTCTTCAATTCGTGTGCGCACGGCCGACTTCCATTCTTCGATGGTTTCGTGCTCGGCCAAATGTTCAGCAACCCATTCGTTGGTCAATTCTGGCAAAACTTGCTCTTGGATTTTTTTAACAGTCACAACAAAATCTGCTGTCTCAGTCATACCTGACGGAATCGACGTGAACTCAAGTTTTTGGCCGGTTGTCGCACCAATCAGTTGCTTGTCAAAATCTTCGGCGACCCAACCACGACCAACTTCATATAGCCAATCATCGACGTTTAAACCTGGCAATGGTTGCCCATCTCGTGAACCAACAAGATCGAGTGTTACTTGGTCGTCAACTTTCGCCGCACGATCAACGTCGGTGAGTGTTGCGTGTCGCTTGCGTTCGTATTTGACAACTTCGTCGATGTCTTCATCGCTGGCAACGAGCGCTGGCATTTCGACCTTCAGATTTTTGTAACCAGGAATTTCAACAACTGGTCTTACTTCACAAGTTGCATCAAACACAATGTTGCCGGTTTCTTGTCCGCCTGTCAGATTGACTTCTGGTGTGGCGATGATGTCGAGATCATGTTCGCGCACCGCGAGTGCCAGCGAAGCAGGAATTGCGTCTTCGATGGCTTGCGATCGGGCGGCTTCTACTCCGATTTGTGCTTCGATCAATTGGCGAGGAGCCTTGCCTTGGCGGAAACCTGGGATGCGAATCTGAGTTGAGATTTTACGAAATGCACCGTCTAAATAACGGTCGAATTCGATCTCGTCAACTTCGATTGAAAGTTTGATTTTGTTGCCTTCTAAGGCTTCGAGTGTCGTTTTCACAGTGCCGAGCA
>JANRBC010000069.1 GCA_030727685.1 Ilumatobacteraceae bacterium | reverse complement strand
GGGGCAGGTATGTGGATTTGAAAGTGTAACGGCACAACAGCACTGTGCCACGGGGCTGTTGCAGGGTTAAAAGTTGCCTAGATGTCGCGAGTTTTTAACAAATGATGCCACGAACAACTGCGGCAAACCTCAATCAGATAGCCCGTGAAATGCTCGGGGCGCCGCGCAAATTGCTCGATTTCGGCTCGGGTCGCAATGAACTTGCCGTGACTCGGCAAACGAGGCCCGAACAAATATGTGACAGTCACGAGATGGTCTTTCACACAGATAGGACATTTAACGCGGGTTGTTCGACCAAAGTTTCGCGCCACGCGCATGAGTTCGGGGTGCGCATCACAAATGCTGTCTTGCGAAATTACTCCACGTCGAAAATTTTGAATGACCGCACGACGAGTCAGCCTGTGGTCAATTTCTCCGAGATGCTGATCGAAATCTTCAGTCTCGGTGCTCTGTTTTTTATGCGCTTGTTTGCGTGGCATATTCAGAAAACCCTAACAAATCAATTCACTTTTTTTGCAAATCCCACCAAGACTGCAATCGACGACGAATTTCTGCATCACCGAGAAGACCTTCTTCAATTCGAATCTCCATCAAAAAATCTAAAGCTTGTCCGACATGGCGACTTGGTTGGATATTCAAAAACTCCATTACTTGCGCGCCGTCCATCTCTGGTCGCATCGCCGCAAGTTCTTCGTGCGCAGTAAGTTCGGCGATGCGTTGCTCAAGTTCGTCCATGCGACGGGCAAGGGCAGCAACCTTCTTTTCGTTGCGCGTAGTGCAGTCACTTTTTGTCAGCACATTTAGTTCAGCCAAGTGAGCACCTGCATCACGCACATAGCGACGTACCGCGGCATCAGTCCATCCCATTTGATAAGTGTGAAAGCGCGCACTGAGTGCAACAAGTTCAGCGACGGTTTCAATATCTTGAACCGAGTAGCGAAGTTTGCGCATGCGCTCGCGGGTCATTCGAGCACCAACTGCTTCGTGATGATAAAAAGTTATGCCCTTGCCGGGGCGAATCGCCCGAGTTTTTGGTTTACCAACATCGTGAAACAATGCCGCCAGTCTCGTAATTCGAAAATCGCATGGCTCATCACGTTTCACGTTTTCGATAACCGCAAGCGTGTGCGTGAGAACATCTTTGTGTCGATGAATCGGGTCTTGCTCGAGTTGCATCGCCGCAAGTTCGGGTAAAAAATGTTTCGACAAACCATTGTCAACCAAGAACCACAAACCAAAAGATGGGCGATCGGTGACAATTAATCGATCGAACTCATCACGAATTCGTTCGGCGCTGACGATCGTGATGCGATCAGACATCGTCTTTACTGCTGCAATCAACTCGGGCACAGCGACCATGCCCAAACTCGAGATAAATCGTGCCGCGCGCATCATGCGCAACGGGTCGTCGCTGAAACTGATCTCTGGCGACAACGGAGTGCGCAAAACTTTGCCCATTAAATCAGCCATGCCGTTAAATGGGTCGACCAAAACAGGCGAGTCAGAAGTAACTTCGAGCGCCATCGCGTTAATCGTGAAGTCGCGACGCGACAAATCTTCATGTATGTCTTTTGAAAACTGCACATCGGGTTTGCGTGAATCAGGCGAATACGCCTCGGCGCGATGTGTGGTTATCTCGTAAACGCGCTCACCTTTTTTGGCTCCGATCGTGCCGAATCTCTCCCCTTGCACCCACAACGAATCACACCAACCTGCAAGTAAATCTTTGATTTGATCGGGCAACGCATCGGTGGTCAAGTCGAAGTCAAGTTCGGTAACCGGTTGGTCCAACATCAAGTCGCGTACCGTGCCGCCAACAACAAAAAGTTTGAATCCGGCGTCACGAAACCTAGAAGCAATCGGAGCTATCTCGCTCAAAACTGGCGCGAAGCGCTGGGGCACCACGCTTTAAAGGATACGCACACGGTCACGACAAGTGATGCGTTTACTCGATTAACAACCGCACGAGCATTAGCGTGATTATGTCTTGATTTATCGTTCAAACTCTGAGAAATTCTCGCAAGTGCCCAAGTTGGCGCTGAAGATTGTTCTCGCACTCGGTTTTGCTCTGTCGACACTGCCAGCCCAGGCATCGCAGGCAGCCGTCGAATCAAGCGAACTCACCTTGACCGCACAAAACTTTCATATATATACATCTGGAAACCTGCGATTTGTTCTTGGTGTCAACTCTCAGTCACTGATTGACGAGTTTCTTGCCGAACCCACAGCAGTTTTCAGAATTTCGCTTGGCCAGAAAATAACCGAAGGCGAAAAGCAAGTGCGGGCAATCAACTCTGCTGACGAAGAATTTACCGTGACCGACTCAATTGACTTGACGATTCGCGAGGTAACTCGCCGAAGCGACGGCCAGTTCGAATTGATCGCCCTTTCTACCGATATTCCTTCGGGCACACGACGAATCGAATTTGACGGTCCAGGTATTTATCCGATTCGTGTCGAGGTCGTAATTAACGATGTTTCACGGGCGGTACTTCTGACATTTGTCAACAGATTTAACCCGTCACGCGAAGTGCGACCAATGCCCATCAATGTGGTTGTTGCACTTGATTCACCGATCACACTCCAACCTGATGGATCTCGACTAATTGATCAACCAACCCGCGCAAAGATTGAAAAGTTAATCAAACTGCTCAAACTTGATGCGGCACGAATAACAGTGCAGGTCTCGCCCGAATTGATTGATGGCTTGAGTCGATCGACCAACCCAGAAGATCAGTCGCTACTCGTGCAACTCGTTGCAGCCCTGGGCTCGGCGCCAATCGTTGCCGGACCGTATGTGCAATTTGACCCCTCGGCTGCAAGTGCCAACAAACAAACCGACCAGTTCAATGCACTAATTGAAAGGGGATCGATAATTTGGCAACAAGTTTTGCCAAACACGAAAATCATTTCGTCACTTTGGTTTGCTCAAAAACCTCTCGATCAAAGCGGTCTCGATTTGTTGGCCAAAATTGGTGTGCGATCGATCGTTATGTTGCCCACGTCAAGCGTCGCGCTGGGCGAATTTGATAACGCCGCGCGACCATATCGACTTGAAAGTAATAATGCCGACATTTCACTTCATTTGGTCGACAAAAATTACGTAGACCAGCTCAGCACGCCAACCAAAAATGCATTCGCTTCAGCCACATACCTTGCCGCACAAATTTTGGCTCAACGAAGTCAAATCGAAACCGAAGGCGGTACTCCGGCTTTGCGCAGGGTTGTTTTGGCTTCACGCGATGGCTCGGTGGTCAACGAAGATTTAATCCATGAAACACTGCTTATTTTGAACCGTGTACCGCAACAGGTTGTTCTACGCACAATGGCAAATTTGCCTGCACCGCGACTCGACGCCTACAAGCCAACCCTGCCGAAGGTCGATAGCGCGAGTTTTGTCGACCGCGCAACACAAATTGCCAATTTACGCAAAGACGTCGAGAAATTGCGGGGCACAATCAACCCCGAAGCCACAGTCTGGCAAGACTGGGATGAACGACTGCTGGTGATGTCGAGCGACTCGATGACCGATGCACAACGTGAAAATTATATTTCAGCAACACGTGATCAACTGAGAAAAATTCGACAATCTGTGACCCTTCAAGATGGCACAACATTTACGCTCGGTAGTCGCGAAAGTACTCTTCGACTCGATTTACAAAATTCATCTGATTTTGAAATGACGGTACAAGTTCGAGTTGTCAGTTCAAAGCTTCGATTTGAAAACGACACCTCAACAATTCAAATACCGGCAAACAGTTCAAACGAGCTTGTTGTTGATGTTGTCGCACTCTCAAACGGATTGTTCCCGGTTGAAGTAAGAATTTTCTCTGCCGACGGACTAAGTCAGTTGGGTAGAAAAATCGAGGTTTCGGCACGAGTGAATGCACTCGCTGGTCTTGGTCAGGTTGTAACTGGTGTTGGATTGCTGCTGTTAACGACTTGGTGGGTTGCCCATATTCGCCGAAAATACCGCAAAAAAATCAGCAAGAACCATCCTGTACTACGCTCAAAACCATGACCATTCGTATAGTTACCGACTCAGCCTGCGACCTTCCAGAATCGTTGGCAAAAAAACACAACATCACCATCGTTAACCTCACTTTTAGTATCGGCGACCAAGAATTCACTGACCGAATCAGTCTGACGACCGCCGAATTCTGGAAGCGTTGCGCAGAGTCACCAGTTTTGCCACAGACTGCGGCACCTTCGCCCGGCAAATTTGCCGAGGCATTCAAAAAACTCGCAGCCGAAGGCGCAACGGGCATCTTGATGATCGGTCTGTCACGTGAACTTTCTGCCACTATCCAGTCTGCAGAAACTGGAGCAAAAGAATCTGGCGTAAATGTTCCGATTCAGTTTGTTGATAGTCGCTCAGCCAGTATGGGTGAAGGCATCAATGTGCTTGCGGCCGCGCAAATGCTGATTGATAATCCGCAAATCACCCTCGACGAACTAGCAAACAAAACCAAAGAGTGGGCAGAACGGACACGCGTTTTTGGTGCCCTTGACACGCTCGAGAACCTCAAAAAAGGTGGTCGTGTCAGCGGTGCAAAGGCATTTTTTGCATCGGCGTTGGCGATCAAACCAATTGTTGAGGTGCGTGAAGGCAAAATTATGGAGGGTGGCAAAGAGCGCACCCGCAGCAAGGCCCTGGCTCTATTGATCGAGAAGGTTAAATCGGCTGGTCCAATCACTAATTTGGCCGTGTTGCATGCTCAGTGCAGTGATCTCGACATGTTTCTTGAACAACTCAAGAGTGTCTACTCGGGTGAAATCACTGTTGGCGAAGTGGGCTCAGTGATTGGTTCTCATACTGGCGTCGGCACTATGGGCGTGACTTTTCACGTCAAATAACGCGTCAAACAACGCATCAAAAAACTAG
>JANRBC010000068.1 GCA_030727685.1 Ilumatobacteraceae bacterium | reverse complement strand
GTAAGAAGCGGGTTTCCGCACTTACAGATTCGCGTTTTCTACGCGTTTTAATGATGGGGCCGCCGGGATTTCCGGCGGCTCTTTCATTTGCAGGGTTTGTTGCCGTTGATTCGGCCGTTGGCTTGTTTGTTGCCGTTGATTCGGCCGTTGCGCAAGTTGGGGTAGTTTTGTAGCCAGATGAATGCGCCAGCCAAGAAACTCGGCACGGTGGGCATGCTTTGGAGACTTCTGCCGAGAAAGTCGCGCCTAGCGATGCCGGTTCTGATGTTGATGGTTCTGTTGGGCACGTTTATTGAGGCCTTGGGTATTGGTTTGGTCATTCCTGTGATGACAACTATCAGTAAGGGTGGCACCGGCAGTAGCAGTTCGATTCTGCAGCCGATTTTTGATGCACTTGGCATTAGGTCGGTTAGCACCATGGTCGGCGCGTCGGTGCTGCTTTTGGGTGCGGCGTTCTTGGTGAAGAACGTTTATATGTTGGGGCTCGGTTGGCGTCAGGCACGATTTTCGAATGCTGTTTCGCAGTATCTGGCATCAACTTTGTTTAAGTCGTTTTTACGTCGGCCATATACGTTTCATTTACAGCGAAATTCATCTGAGTTGTTGAATGTCGTGCAGCAAGAAGTTGGTATGACGGTTGGGCTTATCTCAGGCTTTATGGCATTGATGACCGAGTTTTTAGTCGGTAGTTCAGTTGCGGGTTTAATGTTTTTCACTGAGCCAGTTGCTGCCATAGCGACATTGTCGGTATTGATCTTTGGCACAATGATTTATTCACGAGTGACGAAACCGCGAATGAAGTACTTCGGTCAGTTGCGTCAAAAGATTGAACCGCCACGCACCAGATATCTGTTGCAGGGTTTTGGTGGAGTTAAAGATATTCAGGTTCTCGGTCGGGGAGATAATTTCTCAAGTCAGTTCGAGAAACAAAATCTGTTGGTTCAAGATGCGGGTCTGCGTTCAGGAATTCTGAAATCAATTGCGCCGATGTGGACTGAGATGCTTGCGATGTCGGGTCTGATAGTCGTGATCTGGGTGATGATTTGGCAAGGACGAGCACCCGAACGGATCATTCCGTTGCTTGGTTTGTTTGTTATCGCGACATGGCGTTTCGTACCATCAATCAACAATGTAGTCAGTTTGATTAATTCGCTTGCGTACTCAAAGCCGGCGGTTGAGTCGTTGTATAACGAGTTTGAGTACATCAAAACGCAGAGTGAGATCGTCAAGACGCAAGCAGTTTTCAACGACAAAATTGAGATGCGCAATCTCACGTTTAGTTATGCGAATACTCCGGCGCCGAGTTTGCGCGACGTAAATATTGTTGTGCGCAAAGGCGAAACAGTTGGCTTCATCGGGCCGTCGGGCGCGGGAAAGAGCACTTTGGTCGACGTGATCCTTGGATTGCTGCCGCCAAGTTCAGGCGAACTCTTAGTTGATGGCGTAAATATGCACGAACACAACATTGAGTGGCAGTCGACGATTGGTTATGTCGCGCAGGCGATTTATCTGACTGATGATTCGATCCGGCGCAATGTGGCTTTCGGCATCGCCGAAAAAGAGATCGACAACGTTGCGCTAGAACGCGCATTGAAGTCAGCACAATTGTGGGACTTTGTGCAATCTTTGCCCGAGAAAGATCAGACGATTGTCGGTGAGCGTGGTATTCGCGTTTCTGGTGGGCAGCGTCAACGCATCGGCATCGCCCGCGCGCTTTATCACGAGCCGCAAGTGTTGGTGCTCGATGAGGCAACCAGCAGTCTTGACATGGAGACCGAAACTGAAGTGATGAGCGCAATTCGCGCGTTGCAGGGATTCAAAACAATTTTGATAGTGGCGCACCGGTTGTCGACCGTGCAACATTGCGATCGTGTTTACAAAATCGAGGATGCAACGATCGTCGGCGAAGGCACTCTCGAAGAATTGACAAAATCAGCTAGTTAGCGGTCGTTGTCTGCGAGGTGTTGTGAGAGAGGTCGCGCAGGGCGGGGAGAGAAATTGTGAGCAGGGCGACGGCGACAAAAAGCACGGCGATTACAGCAAAAGTCTGCTGCAATCCGAAGCCCTCGACAGCCAGACCGACAATAACTTGACCGATCGGCGGGGCAGCGTAAAGCGCCGACATCTGCACGCCATAAACCCGACCTTGCATTTCGGCGGGCACTCGATTTTGAATCAGCGTATTCCATAGCGGGTTGAACGGCCCCCAAATCGCACCCATCAGAAAACCGGCAAGAACGAAAACAAAAGTCGGCGGCAACAAAACCATCGGTGCAACTGCAATAGTTACGCCGATCATTACGCCGCGCAAAATTGCATATCGCGAAAATCTTCGAGCAATTGCAGCGAAACTAAATGCACCGAGCACCATGCCGGCTGCCAACGCCGACATCGTCGCACCGAGACCGCCCGCATTATCGAGCCGCTCAAAGTGCACCGGCAAAATCACCATCTCGATTGGCATGTAAACGGCCGATGTGAACATGAAAATGATCGTCAAACTAAACAGCGCACGGTCGGCGTGCAGCGCACGAAAACCTGCGATGGTCGCTTGCCAAAAGTTTTCGCTCGGCAAATTTTGATCGTGCGTCTCAGATGCCGCATCAACAACTCGCATCAGCATCACACTCACCGCTGCAATGAAAAACAGAAGACTTGTCGCCAACAATGCATCGACTGGCCCAACGAACTTGATCAAAGTCGCGCCAATCGCCGGCCCGATCGCCCAACCAACGGCGAAGAAACCTTCGTGTCGGCTGTTTGCAGTCTCGAGGCTCATCGACGCCGCAGCCGCAGCATTAGGGATCAACGACTTGCGCGCCGTAAACCCCGCGGGATCAAACACTGCTCCCAAAACTGCGATTAGAACCACCCAGATATATGTCAACTCGCTGACTCGATCGACGAGCACAAACAACAAAACCGAAATCGCCGAAAGCACGTCGGCATAAATCGAAACTTTTCGCCGACCGATGCGGTCGATCATCGTGCCGAGAAACGGCGAAACTATGATCCCTGGCAAACTTGCCAAAGCACCGAGCAAGCCAGCGGCGCTGGGCGAGTCAGTCAGTTCGAGCACCAACCAAGGCACGGTGATCATCACGATGCCGTTGCCAAGGCCAGAAGCAATGTTTGACGTCTGCAACAGCACAAACGGCAGACTTCGCTTCATTATTTAAGTTTAATTAGTCGGCGTGCGCATTCAGCGCGCGCGAACAAACTACTTCCAGCTCAAAAGTTTTTCGAGATCACCAAAATCAAATGGGCCACCACAAGTCAAAATCACATGTTCGGCACCAACCTGTTTGTATTGCTCAAAAATTTCTGGTGTCACTTCTTTCGGGTAAATCGCCACCGTGCGCTCAATCTCACGCGGGTTGCGACCGACTTTCGCACACCATTCATCAAGAATTTGAATCTTCTTGCCATAACTCTCAGGCGGCCCGAAATAGTTGTATTGATCGGCGTATTGCGCAACAAGTCGCAGCGTGACTTTCTCGCCACCGCCACCAATCATGATCGGCATTTTTCCGCGCACCGGTTGCGGGTTCAATTTCGCCAACCGCTCTTGAATCACAGGCAACCCGGCCTCAAGCAATTTCAATCGCTCAATCGCCGTGCCGAAGTGATATCCATATTCTTTGTAGTCGCGCTCAAACCAACCCGAACCGATGCCGAGAACGAAACGTCCGTCGCTGATGTGGTCGATTGTGCGTGCCATATCTGCCAACAATTGCGGATTGCGATATGTGAAACACGAAACCAACGCACCAATCTGCGCGTGGCAAGTGTCAGCCGCCATCGCCGCGAGCAACGAATAACACTCAAAGTGCGTCGCCTCGGGGTCGCCCGACAGCGGGTAAAAATGATCCCATGTCCAAATGCTGTCGACACCCATCGCGTCGGCTTTGCGCCATGCGGCACGCATATCTTTAATATTTGTGGCCTGTGGCCAAAGTTGTACACCTATTTTCATAGTCGAATAATACAACTAGTATCGGTCCGACGGCGTATTGCAAATTTTCGGAGGATAATCATGCGCATCAAAAAATCGCTTCTCGCAACAGCACTTAGTTTTTCACTTGTCGCGGGCTTGGCCCCAGTGCCAACGGCAAGCGCAGTCGTTGAGTGGGCTCTCGCCGAAGACGCCGTGTCACTTGGTCTCAATGGCGTCTCGCCACATGTCGAGCGCACGGGCAATGCTGATCGAGTTTTTCGCAGCGACATGGTGCCGTCAGGCACTGCGGTGAGCCTCTGCAGCGACGCCGGCTCGTGCACAAGCGAGACACTTAATACAGGCGGAGGACCGGTCAGTGATTTCGCCGTTGCCCAAACCGCCACCGGGCTTCGTGCATATTTCAAAAAAATTGATATGGCAAGCAACACTCAAGCGGTTTATTCGGCTGCATGTAGCGATGCGAACTGTTTGTCATTTGGTGCTGCAACTTTGGCTTCAACAGGTATGCAGGTTTCGAAAGACACGAAAGCATGGGGCGTTCCAGACCCTGTCAGACTTCCAGACGGTCGCATTCGCATTTATATTGTCGAGTCACCATCACTCAGCGGCAGTTGCCCAGAAAAAGTCGCGAGTTACATTTCGAGTGACGGCATTTCGTTCACGAAAGAATCCGGCTGGCGTCTTGAAGGCGGCTATGTCGACACCGAAGTTCTGCGAGCCAAAGATGGCGACTGGGTAATGGTCATGGCAGATGGCCCTGGTTGTGGTGACCGTGTGCAAAAACTTTATATGTCAACTTCAAACGATGGCTTGACGTGGGCAAAACCGCAAAAGATTTCAGGCTCAGACCTCAGTCGCCTCGACCCGACGGGTTATGAAGTCTCAGCAAATGTGTTTCGTATCTATTACGCAACTTCATCATCGCCAAACTCAAACAACTACACAATCAAGCGCGGCACGATTGCAATTAAACAGTCATCATCTGATGTAGCCGTCACTGGTGGCAAAAAGAAAGCAACCAAAACCACGATCACT
>JANRBC010000067.1 GCA_030727685.1 Ilumatobacteraceae bacterium | reverse complement strand
TAGTTACAGAGAGTGAAGCGAGTGCGGCGTTAAGTTTTGAATTGCGAAACGGGTGACCGTGCACGAGTTCGTGTTGCAGACTTAAGTGCCATGCACCGAACCAAGTAAGAAGCGTAAAAGTTGCCCACCAGGGCAACTGTTTGTGTGTGAAAACAGAGGCGAACCAACCGACATAAACGAGAACGGCAATTATCAACGTGCGCCAGTCACCAGGAGACTTCAAGATTGAGCGCGCACCTGCCTTGCTTGACACGATTGCAGGATTGACGGTTGTTGACACTTTCAAAATTTTATCGCAAAGAACCTGCCGCGAGTTGCCCACGCGCAAAAACGGCATCAACAAGTTTCACACCCGGGCGGTATGCCAAGTGAATGTGACTTCGTGCATTAAGAACTGCAAAGTCGGCTTGCGAGCCAACCGCCAAGTTGCCGATGTCGGTGCGACGCAATGCGGCCGCACCGCCAGCAGTTGCTGACCAGACTGCCTCATCGCAAGTCATTTTCATGTTGAGCACTGCCAATGAAATAGCCAGGGGCATTGAAGTCGTATATGACGAGCCCGGATTGCAGTCAGAGGCGAGCGCGACTGTCACACCAGCATCAATCAAACGTCTCGCATCAGGAAACTGCGAGCGAGTGCATAGTTCGGCAGTTGGCAACAGAGTTGCAACGGTCTTGCCTTTGCTGTCGGCAAGAGCGCTGATGTCAGCCGCGTCAAGATGCGTGCAGTGATCGCATGATGCGACGCCGAGCTCGACACCTAATTGAACGCCACCGCCATGTTGCAACTGATTGGCGTGAATTCGAAGACCGAGACCTGCTTTGGCACCGGCCTGCAGAATGGCGCGAGCATGATCGACTTCGAAAGCACCACGATCGCAAAAAACGTCGATCCATTTCGCGTGGGGTGCACAGTTGTCGAGCATTTCGCCACAAATTAGATCGACATATTCGTTGATTTGAGAGTCGGCGGGCACGACATGGGCACCGAGAAAAGTTGTCTCTGAGGTGATTGCATTTGCGACTTGTAGTGAACGAGTTTCGTCGATAACCGAAAGTCCGTATCCAGATTTTGTCTCAAGAGTCGTCGTGCCCGTGTGCAGTGCCTCATTGGCAAGTCGGCGAGCGTTTGCGACGAGTGCGTCGTTATCGCTGTTGCGTGTTGCGGCAACAGTCGTGCGAATGCCGCCTGCCGAATATGGCTTGCCTGACATGCGTGCTTCAAATTCTTCTGCTCGGTCGCCGCCGAACACCAAGTGGGTGTGACTGTCTACAAAGCCAGGGATGATCGCTCTGCCGTTGAGATCGATTGCGCTTGACTTATATTCGTGCGGCAAGTTTGCAGCCTCGCCCGCGAATGCAATTTTGTTGTCGTCGCTAACTACTAGTGCTGCGTTTGCGACTATGCCGAGTTTGCCCCGCTCAAGAGTTATGTCGTTTGTGACGAGAGTAGATATGCCTGTGAGAGCAAGCACTACGAACCAAACTTCGCGACGAGGTCCTTAACTCTGATGACGAAGTCATGGTGATGAAATTTGTCGAATGAGTCCCAAGTTGTGAAAGTCTTCGAGTCTTTTACTTTGTCCATAAACAACAGACCGTCGAGATGGTCGACTTCGTGTTGATAGGTGCACGCTGTCATGCCGCGAATGATCTGGTCAATCTTGTTGCCGTTGCGATCAAAAGCCTCAACGCGAATTGATGTGTGTCGCCATACATTGCCCCGAAAACCTGGCACTGAAAGGCACCCTTCATTATTTTCAAACATGTCGTCATCGAGTGGTGTGAGCACCGGGTTAATCAAAATCGTCAGTGGCACTTGTGGCTTATACGGATATCGAGGATTTTTGTTGACTTCGACTGCACAGATGCGCTGATGTCGCAAAACTTGTGTTGCGGCGAGTCCGGCACCGTTGGCGTGACGCATCGTCTCGACCAAGTCATCAATGAATGTCTGAATCTCAGGTGATTTAATTTCACTTGGATCAACTTCGCTGGCACGAATGCGCAACTCTGGGTGACCGATTGTGGCTATTGGCAAAATTGTCATGTCGTAAGTGTAATTAGAGAACTGCGTCGATTGCTGTGCGCAGACTTTCGTTGATATCTGGCAAAGTTCGATGCTTGTAGTTGCTGACTATTTGCTCGCCGCCAACCCAAACGTCGCTGACATCAGAACTCGTCGCACTGTGAACGAGATGGGCGGCACCGTTTGCAGGATCGAAAGTGGCAAGACGAACAGAATTTGTTGACACGCCAATGAAATCAGCAGGTGCGCCAGCCACGAGACCGTGTTTCTTGCTGCCAAGCGAACTTGCGCCGTTGATCGTTGCTGCCGAAAGCAAATCGCTGCTGCGATGAATGCCACGCTTGTTTGAAATCAATCTTTGGTTCATTTCGACGGCTCGAGCCTCTTCGAACATGTCGATCACGGCGTGAGAATCAGTTCCCAAACAAAGCGGCGAGCCCGCGCTGACAAGACTTTCAGACGGACCGATGCCATCTGCGAGGTCACGTTCGGTGGTGGGGCAAAAGCACGCAAAAGTTTTGCTCTGACCAAGCAACTCGATATCGGCTTTCTGCAAATGTGTTGCATGCACCGCAGTCGTGAACGTTCCAAGAAGTTGGGCGTCACTCAGTAACTGAGTGGGGGTTCGCCCTGTTGCTTCGCGGCATGCTTCGTTTTCGGCGGGTTGTTCAGAAACATGAATGTGTACGACGCGACCGTTTCGGTGTTTTGCGATGAATGCGAGTTCTGATTCTTGCACGGCGCGCACGCTGTGTGGGGCGAGACCAATTGTGTGCGTTGCTGACGGTGCGCTGAGTGCATCGACGCGTGCAAGCCAGTTCTCGACTGAGCCGTCGTTAAATCGATTTTGTTCGGCGGCAAGTTGTTGGTCTTTCAAGCCACCGTGCAAATAGGCGACATCAAGCAGCGTTAAGCGAATGCCAGCGCGGCGGGCGGCTTCGATCAAAACTTTGCCCATCTCATTTGTGTCGGCATACGGCTTGCCGCCTTGCTGGTGATGGACATAGTGAAACTCACCAACTGTCGTAACGCCGGCAAGTGCCATCTCTGAAAAAGTTGCTGTCGCAAGCGCCAAATAGTTTTCAGGTGTCAGGCGATTAGCAACTTGATACATCAATGTGCGCCAAGACCAAAAATCACCTAGGCCAGCACCGCTGTGCGTGCGACCGCGCAGTGCTCGATGAAACGCGTGACTATGAGCGTTGACAAAGCCGGGCATTGCTATGCCCGCGATGCGTGAATCTTTCGAGTTCGGCGTCGAATTTGCGTCAATCGAAACGAATAATCCTTTATCAATTGTGATGCGCACGTTTGAGGCGCAACTTTCGCCACCTAACCAAGCGTGTTCGGCAAAAAATGATTTCATTGTTCGCGCATTGGCAAACGTACGCCGCGCTTTTCTGCGACATCAATTGCTAAGTCGTAGCCGGCATCTGCATGTCGGATAACACCCATGCCAGGGTCGCTCAACAAAACGCGTGAAAGTTTTTCTGTTGCCAGATCGGTGCCGTCGGCAACACAAACCATGCCCGCGTGAATGCTGCGGCCGATGCCAACGCCGCCGCCGTGGTGAATGCTGACCCAAGTTGCACCACTGGCAGTGTTAACGAGCGCATTAAGCAACGGCCAGTCGGCGATTGCATCTGAGCCGTCGAGCATTGCTTCAGTTTCGCGATAGGGGGATGCAACCGAACCTGAATCTAAATGGTCGCGACCGATAACGATTGGTGCGCTGAGTTCTCCGCGCTTGACCATTTCGTTGAAACGCAAACCAAGACGATGTCGCTCGCCATAACCGAGCCAACAAATTCGTGCAGGCAAACCTTGAAATGCGACTTGTTCGCTGGCAAGGCGCATCCACTTGGCGAGGTCTTCATCGTCAGGAAACTCTTCAAGCACAGCGCGGTCTGTTGCGGCGATGTCGCGTGGGTCGCCCGAGAGAGCAACCCAACGAAAAGGACCTTTGCCTTCACAAAACAACGGACGAATATATGCGGGTAAGAAACCTGGATAATCAAAAGCGCGGTCGTAACCACCGAGTTGGGCCTCGCGACGCAATGAGTTGCCGTAGTCGAAAACTTCGGCACCGGCATCTAAGAAACCGACCATTGCGCGACAGTGTGCGGCCATTGCAGCACGTGATCGATCGATGTAATGCTCGGGGTTCGTTGCTCGAAGTTTTTCGGCGGCTTCGAACGTTAAGTCGTTGGGCACATAACTCATTGGGTCGTGTGCGCTTGTCTGATCGGTGACAATGTCGGCAGCAAAACCTTGTGCCAATAATTTTGGAAACATATCGGCAGCATTGCCGACCACGCCAACCGAAAGTTTTTTGCGAGCTTTTTTGGCGGCCTCACATCGAGCAACTGCATCTTCGAGCGAGTCAGCGATTTCGTCGAGGTAGCGAGTTTCGACGCGGCGTTGCACGCGAGTTGGGTCGACATCGATGCACAACGCAACACCGTCGTTCATCGTGATCGCAAGTGGTTGTGCACCGCCCATGCCGCCCAAACCAGCAGTGAGAGTTATCGTGCCGGCGAGTGTGCCTTTAAATTTTCTGCGAGCGATTTCGGCGAAACACTCATAGGTGCCTTGCAAGATGCCTTGCGTGCCGATGTAGATCCATGAGCCGGCGGTCATTTGGCCATACATCGTGAGACCGAGATTTTCGAGACGCCTGAATTCATCCCATGTGGCCCAGTCGCCGACAAGATTTGAATTCGCTAGCAGTACGCGTGGTGCCCACTCGTGTGTGCGAAACACGCCGACTGGTTTGCCCGATTGCACCAACATTGTTTCGTCGGGCTTCATGGTTTGCATCGTGCGCATCATCGCATCGAATGCTGGCCAACTGCGCGCTGCGCGACCGGTGCCGCCATAGACGACAAGATCATCGGGGCGTTCTGCAACTTCAGGATCTAAATTGTTTTGCAACATTCGATATGGCGCTTCAATTTGCCAATTAGCGCAATGCAATTGCGTGCCGCGCGGCGACCTTACGACTCTCGGACCAGACATAGTTACATTCTC
>JANRBC010000066.1 GCA_030727685.1 Ilumatobacteraceae bacterium | reverse complement strand
GCAACGGATGCCCCTTGGGTATCGGTGTTGCCCAGTTGAGCATTTCTTTCCAGTCGGGCTTGTCACTCGACGCTGCAGTTTCGAGCAGGACACCCGTGTAACCGGTTTGACCATTTGTGCCATGAGCTACAAACTTTTGTTTTTCTTCGGTTGACTTCGAGAAAAATTCGGTGAGCATGCCGTACGCAGTGTCGAGAAGGTCTTCAGAAAGGTCGTGACTTGTGTAAACAAAACCGGTCTCAAGACTGCGTCGCACGCCGTCGACTACGGCCTTGCGCGCTGCCGCCGAACCCTGTTCAAACGCCAACAAATCAACATCAAGAATGTCGTCGCTCACCCCCATTACGCTATTGGCTGGTTACACTTTTTAATCTTTGCGGGTGTAGCTCAATGGCTAGAGTCCGAGTTTTCCAAACTCGTTATGCGGGTTCGATCCCCGTCACCCGCTCCAATCAACTAATTCAAAGGCCGACAACGCGAAATCGTCATGACTTGGCATAGTTACAGCGCGGCCGAACTCGAGCGCGAATACACACCCGCATCGCGAGTTGAAAATATTCAGATGTATTTGGACGAATACGCCCACGCCGGCCAAGCCTCGCGCCAAAAAATAAGTCACGCCAAACTGCAATACGGCACTCATGACGACGCATGGCTGTGGCTCGCAGAAAACGCAACGTCGCAAAAGCTAATCGTCTTTGTGCACGGTGGGTTTTGGCGACGACTATCTGCCGACGACGGCACGTTTCTGACCCCGGGCTGGCACGACTTAGGTTTTAACGTCGCATCGATTAATTATTCGCTCTGCCCCGACGAGTCGCTGTCTACTCTCGTCAATCAAACATCACAAGCAATCGACTTTCTGTTAGAGCGATATGCGCCCGAAGAAATCACCCTGATCGGACACTCTGCCGGCGCACAACTTGTAGCGATGAAACTCTGCGACCCCAAATCGCCAAAGTTTGGCGGCGCAATCATGGTCTCTGGCATTTTCGACCTTGCACCAATCGTCAATACTTCGGTCAACGAAGCCGTCAAGCTGACAAGCCAAACAGCCCAATCACTCTCGCCGATCAATTTCATTGCCGATGCGCAAGACACGCCTATCGCGGTGATTTGGGGTGAAAACGAGACCGACGAATTCAAGCGACAATCGACAGACTTTGCCAACGCTTGGACATCAATCAAAAATCATTCGAGAGCAAAGCAGAAAGAGTTCGGCTCACGCAATCACTTCGACATTCTCTACGAACTGCTATCTCAAGATGTAATAGATTTACCGAGTGCGTAAAAACCCAAACGTTCTAGGCGTAGCTCTGATAATCATCAGTAGCATCGGTTTTGGGCTCGCACCAACGTTTGCAAAGTTCTCTTACGACAGTGGCGCAAATGCAGTGGGCACATTGCTCGCCCGCTTTGCGGTCGCCACATTGCTGATGCTGATCGTTCGCGAGATTATTTCGCGTAAAAAAGAGTCAACAAACCAACCAAAAGCCAAATGGCCACGACCAAAGCTGTTCGGGCAACTATTTTTGCTCGGAGCCCTCGGCTACTTCATTGCAACAATTCTCTACTTCACCGCAATCGAAAACATCGATAGCGGTCTTGCAATCACAATTTTTTACTGCAACCCAGTAATCGTGGTGTTGCTCTCATGGTGGCTGCTCGGCAACAAACCGAGCCCGATAATCGTTTGGTGTCTGATTTCAACCCTGATCGGCGTAGCGATTGCCGCCGGCCAAGTCGGCAATGCTGACGCAATCAGCGTGATTCTGGTCTTGATAGTCGCAGTCGAATATGCCTTCTACATGATCATCAGTTCAAAAGTTCTGCCAAAAGTTGATTTGCCAACCGGCGTAACAATTGTGATGTTCGGCGCAGCAACATCATTTGCGATTTATTCGATAGTCGCACCTGATTCTGTTTCTGTTGTCTTTCCAGGTTCTCTCGCGGGGTGGATCAGCGTGTTGATGATGGCAATTGTCGCAACGGTAATTCCGACTGCGACTTTGTATGCCGGCATGAACCTGATCGGCACAGGCAAAACTGCGATTATTCAAACATTCGAACCTGTCGCATCAATTGTTACTGGGGTCATCTTTCTCAGTGAGCCACTTACAATTCCGCGTGTAATCGGAGCAACGTTTGTGATCGGCGCAGTCGGCGCGCTTGCCACGGTTGAATCACGCAGCGCTGCGCGAATCATCCACCAGTAGTTTCCGCCGATACCGTTAAAGGTGATGTCAACATCACTTTGCGTTGTCGGCGATTTTGCATGGGATGTTCTGATTCGCACAAACAACAACCTGCTCAAAGGCGGCGATTCATTCGGCGAAGTCATGCTCACCCCTGGGGGCAGTGCCGCCAACTTGGCAGTTTGGGCCAAGCGCTGTGGCCTCAACACTCGATTCATTGGCAAAATCGGCCGCGACCGTTTCGGTCAGCTTGCACGTGAAGATTTAGAAAAAGAAAAAATTGAACACCACTTCGTTGAAACCGATGCACACCTAACCGGCAGCGTCGCAGTTTTCGTCGACCAAACTGGCGAGCGCAGCATGGTTTCTGGTCACGGAGCAGACTTCTATCTAATTCCGTCCGAACTTCCGCGAAATGCGATCACCTCTTCGAATCACCTGCACCTCACCGCATGGAGTTTCTTCACAGACCCACCTCGCTCAGCGGCACGCATGGCGGCACAACTTGCACAGCAAAATAACCTGACAATTTCATTTGACCCCGCATCGTTTCAAATGATTCAAGAGATGGGTGTCGAACAATTCTTGTCGTGGACAAAAGACCTAGCGATCAATATTTTCTTTCCGAATTTTGACGAAGGTCGAGTTCTCACCGGTTGCGATGAACCAGAAGCAATCGTTCGTGCGCTCGCCAATATCTACACCGATGCGTTAATAATTTTAAAACTTGACGCTGACGGTGCTCTTGTCTTCGACGGCACTACTGCAACTGAGATCGCACCAGCAACCAACAACCTCGTCGATGCAACTGGCGCCGGAGACTCATTCGCAGGCGCCTTTCTTGCCCACTATCTCACGTCAAATTCGCCAGTCGAGGCTGCAAAATTTGCCACAAAAGTTGCAGCGTGGGTCATCGAACACTTGGGTGCGCGCCCCAAGGCCGACACTCGACTTCAACAGATTATTCAGTCGAAATAATTTCGCACTCGAGCGAAATCTAAAGTTATCCGCGTCGCGACTTGCGACGATTCGGATCATTATCAGTAGGTGGCTTGTTGGTCAGCGGCCCGATCTCGGCAATTATCGTGTCGATAGTTGGTCTTGGACCATCGACACGACTGTCGATCGCCACTCGCATCGCTGCCAGATGCTCGGGCGAAGTGCCGCAGCACCCACCAACAATTCGCACCCCTGCATCGACCGCCATAGTTGCATAACGTGCCATCAATTCAGGAGTTCCTGAATATTTAATTTCGACTCCTTCAAATCGCGGTATACCGCAATTGCCTTTCGTAATAATCGGCAGATGCGAGTGCGATGCTGTGGCCCCCATTTCAAGCGCCGTTACCAAAATGTCTGAGGCACCAACGCCACAATTTGCGCCCATCGCCACAGGCGCCACCGCGAGACCAGCAAATACTTCTGCCATGCCGTCAGGTTTGAGCCCCATCATCGTTCGACCGGCAGTGTCAAAACTGCAAGTCGCCGTATACGGCATTGAAATGTTTATTGCCGCTTGAGCAGCCGCTTGAACTTCTTCAATCGCCGACATCGTTTCAATCCACACAACGTCTGCGCCGCCGTCTTTTAGTCCACGAATCTGTTCTTCGAAACTTGCAACTGCAATTTCGTGTGTCAAGGCGCCAAGAGGTTCAAACAACTCACCTGTTGGCCCAACCGAGCCGGCAACCACCACTGGGCGCGAACACGAATCAGCAACACCCCGAGCGATTTCGGCGGCCCTCTTGGCAAGTTCATAGGTTCGAGCCTGAGCATTGTGCAATTTCAAACGATGACTGTTGCAACCAAACGTGTTGGTCAAAATAATATCTGCGCCTGCATCTACAAATTGTTGGTGCAAACCAGCAACACGATCAGGGTGCGAATCTAACCAAAACTCTGGAGGTTCACCAGATGTCAAACCAAGTGCAAAATAGTTTGTACCCGTCGCACCATCTGCAAGAATGATTTTTTTCGTTGCGAGCAAGTCGCTTAACGATGTTCGCATCAGCGAATCAGCCCATCACCGTTCCAGAAGTTACGAGTGCCTGTCGCAATCGTGAAAAGGCACCAATGTTTATCTCTTTGCCCGATCGCGGACCAACATAGCGAATTGGTTCGTCGTCATGGTTTTTGCCAGCCTCAGCGGCTTCGATCAATAGCCGAATAAAAGTCGCCGCCAACGGAGCATTCTTAAACTGGTTGCCGCTGGTGCCGCACGCCATGAAGAACCCGTCCAAACTTGAGCGATCGTAAATTGGCACCCAGTCGTCGGTTGCGTCATAAAGAGCGCCGATACCCGACGGCGAAACAGGAACACCAAAATTCGGCATGCGCCTTGCCAAACGCAACATCATCGTCTCCCAAATTTCAACAGTCGTTTCTTGGCGCCAATCATCTGCGTCTTCAACCCAATGCAACTCGTCGCAAGCAGGCTCGGTGCCACCGAGATTAAGAGTGCCACCTGGGTGCGGTCTGAAATAAATACCTGTGTCAAGATCAGCAACTACTGGTGCATCATCTTCTAACTTGAAACCGTCTGGTGCCGGCGCCACATAAACCTCTTGACGTAACGGCCGATGGCGAATATTCATTTCAGCAGCAACACCAGCCATTCGATTGATTTTGCTCGCGTGTGGCCCTGCAGCGTTAATCACAATCGGAGCCTCAATTTTTTCTCCGCTTGCCAGAGTGACACCAGTGATTTTCTTGCCGTCGTTATCGATCGAAACAACTTCAGACTTAAACCTGGTTTCAGCACCATGATGTTTGGCCGCATACACATAATTATGTGCTGCCAACATCGGGTCGTCCATAAAGCCACTGAGCGGATCATAAAGACCGCTCAACTCGCCTACCGCATCATCGCCAAAGGCCGGATCGTCAATTTTTTTCGGCGGCCAATAACTTCCAGAATCAAGTGCCGGAAACT
>JANRBC010000065.1 GCA_030727685.1 Ilumatobacteraceae bacterium | reverse complement strand
CTTTCTGTTGTCGGCTCGCCAGAAGAAAAAACAAAGCTTGTTGATGACTGGGCAAAATATGGCATGGTCGTCGAGCTCGAGACTCTTAACGACGACTTCAGAAACTTGACCGACACGATTTTGACGCACATCAATCGCATTGACGACGAAGATAGCGACGACATAATTACTGTGATTATCCCCGAATTTGTGACGGCGATTCGTTCGCAATGGTTGCACAACCAGTCGGCGTTGGCGATTAAGGCACGCTTGCTCTACCGCAAAAATACTGTTGTTACCTCGGTGCCAATCGTTATTGAGTAACTAGCATTGCCGCTATATGAAAATCATTGTTTCTGGCGCAAGCGGTCTGATCGGTCAACCACTAGTTGCGAGCCTTCGCAAACACGGCCACGAAGTCGTGCAACTCGTTCGTCGCGCACCGCGAGCTAACGAAAGTCAATGGAACCCGAGCGCTGGCCAACTTGATGTTGCAGTGCTTGAAGGTGCTGATGCAGTAATTCATTTGTCGGGCGCTGGCATTGGCGATCGCCGATGGACAGCAAAGTACAAGCAAGAGTTGCTCGACAGCCGCACCAAGAGCACATCTCTACTCGCGACAACAATCGCCAAGTGCAACAAAAAGCCGAGCGTCTTTTTGTCGGGCTCGGCAATCGGCATCTACGGCGCGCGTGGCGACGAACAGTTAACCGAGCAGTCGAGCCACGGCGATAGTTTTTTGGCCGAAATTTGCAAACAGTGGGAAGTCGCAGCAAAACCGGCAATTGATGCTGGCGTGCGAACAGTCTTTTTGCGCACCGGCATTGTGCTGACTCCGTTGGGTGGCGCCTTAAAGAAGCAACTTCCGCTCTTCAAATTTGGCCTTGGTGGAAAATTTGGCAATGGCAAACAATGGCAGAGTTGGATCTCGCTCGATGACGAAATCGCCGCAATCGAACACTTGCTGACAGCAAACATTTCAGGTGCTGTCAACTTGACTGCACCAAACCCGGTTACCAGTGCAGAGTTCACCAGGTCTTTGGCTCGGGTGTTGAAGCGCCCGGCAATTCTGCCGATTCCTAAATTTGGGCCGAAACTCTTGCTCGGTAGCGAACTCGCCGAAGCGTTGTTGTTCACCGGTCAACGAGTGATGCCAGTTGAGTTACAAAAGTCTGGCTTTACATTTGCGCACTCGACTATTGACGTTGCGTTGCGCGCTTTGCTCAACAAATGAACCAACTGCCAACGCGCGTTGATGCCGTTGTCGTCGGTGCGGGCTTGGCAGGTCTAGCAGCCGCAAGGCAGATCAAGAGTCATGGCAGATCTGTAATCGTTATCGAAGCACAAGATGGTGTCGGTGGTCGCGTGCGCACCGACAAAGTCGATGGCTTTTTGCTCGATCGCGGATTTCAGGTTTTGCTGACTGCGTATCCTGAATTAAAAACTCAAATCGATATGAGTGCACTCGATTTAAAAATGTTTAGTTCTGGTGCGCTCGTGATGCGAGATGGTAAGTCATCGGTTGTTACCGACCCATTTCGTGAACCACGGCGTGCTGCAGCGACAGTTTTTGCACCGATCGGTTCGCTGACAGACAAATTGCGTGTCGCTGCATTGCGCTGGCGGGTTATGCACCGTAACGAAGACAAAATTTTGAACAGCACCGATATCTCGACTGTTGTTGCATTGCGCGGGCTCGGCTTTTCAGAGACGATGATCGACCGCTTCTTTCGGCCGCTGTTTGGTGGCATTCAACTTGACCCAGATTTGCGTACGTCACGACGAATGTTTGAAATTATTTTTAAGTATCTCAGCGAAGGGCAAAGTGCCTTGCCGGCAAACGGCATGAGCGCAATTCCTGAACAAATGGCGAAGTTTCTAGGCGCCGAAAATGTATTTCTTAACACGCGAGCGACAAACATCGAGCCAGGTTTCGTTTCAACAGCGAATGCACGTATTGAAACGAAAGCCGTCGTTGTGGCAACTGATCAACCGAGTGCCAGTGAACTTTTGCGAACCAATGAAATCGCATCACGTGTCGTCGGCTGTGTTTATTTCTCGGCAGACACGCCGCCGACACATGAAAAATTCGTCGTGCTAGACGGCACGGGTCAAGGCCCTGTGTTAAACGCGGCAGTGCTGAGCAATGTTGCGCCAAGCTATGCCCCACCTGGCAAGCACCTGATCGTTGCGGCACTGCCGGGCATCATCACGGGTGATCTGGAAGCGATGTCGCGAGATCAATTGCGCACTTGGTGGGGGCCACAAGTCGACGGCTGGAGTCACATCAAGACATATCGCATCACTCATGCAGGGCCCGAACAACTGCCGCCGTTTGATCCGAAACAAAAAGTTTCACTAGGCAACGGCTTGTTTGTTTGTGGCGACCATCGCGACACGGGGTCGATTCAGGGTGCGCTTTACTCGGGTCGGCGTTGTGGCGAAGCAGTGCTCGCATCACTCGCCTAACACCAAACCCATGACGACACCGAACACAAGCGCTCACGACAAGCAAAACAAGATTGTTTCTGTAAGTAAGTTGGTCTCGGCTAGCCCTGAGCAAATTTTTGAACTTCTCGCAAACCCAGCGATGCACGCAGTGATCGATGGTTCGGGTTCGGTGATCGCACCAAAATCTTCGGCGCCACAGCGACTCTCGTTGAACGCAACTTTTGGAATGAGCATGAAAAAAGGTGCGCCATACGAAATCACAAACACTGTTGTCGAGTTTGTTGAAGGCAAGCAGGTCGCATGGCGCCACTTTGGCGGACATGTTTGGCGCTACATCCTCGAATCGACGCAAGACGGCACGATGGTGACTGAACAGTTTTCATACGGCACCTCAAAGTCACCCTTGATGCTTAAGTTGGCTGGCTATGTTGGCAAAAACGAGCTCGCCATTCGCAACACGCTCGATAATTTGGCTAAATACTTCGCCGATAAAAAATAGGCTGGGTGCGTGAAACTGCCTCAAGGTTTTGGTGCCTACGTCGCAAATATCGGCATTAAAGACAACTCGCAAGATCTGACTCTTGTTGTTGCCGAAAGTGCGTGCGTTGCATCTGGCGTGTTTACGCAAAGCCGTTTTGCTGGACCAAGTGTTGTTGTCAGCCGAGAAAATATCGCTGACAATTCGGCGCGCGCCGTTGTGGTGATTTCGAAAAATGCCAATGTCGCAACCGGCGCCGAAGGCCTGAGCAATGCACGCGAGGTTGTCAAGACTGTCGCCGCAAAGATTGGCTGCAATGCAAACGATGTGCTGATCGCCTCTACTGGTGTTATCGGCCGTCAGTATCCGATGCAAAATGTTCGTGCCGGCTTGGCTGCGATACCCAAGAGTTTCAACAACACTACGGTTGAAGATGTCGCTCGCAGCATCATGACCACAGACACGGTGCATAAAACTGCCGAAGCAACAATTGCTGGTTCATCTTCGCGAGTTGTCGGCGTGGCCAAAGGTGTTGGCATGATCGAGCCGAACATGGCGACGCTGATCACGATGATGTTTACTGATGCCGATCTCGACAAAGCGTCGCTTGATCAGATTTTTCGCCGCGTAATTGACAAAACTTTTAACTGTGTTTCTGTTGACACAGATACTTCGACAAGCGATACTGCAATAATTTTGGCGAGCGGCAAAGCGGGTGCAGTTGAAGCCGCTTCGTTTGAGGCGGCGCTTTACGAAGTTGCATTATCGCTGACAAAGCAAGTTGCGCGCGATGGCGAAGGTGCCGAAAAACTAATCGAAGTGTGCGTTGACAGCGCGCGCGATGTGCGTCAGGCAAAAGTTGTGGCTAAGTCGATCGTCAATTCGCCGTTAGTCAAGACAGCAATTCATGGCGCAGACCCAAACTGGGGTCGAGTTGCAATGGCGGTTGGCAAATGCAGCGACGAACGCGACATTGACGAATCAAAAGTCGTGATTAGGTTCGGAACACAAGAGGTCTACCCGACTTCAGTCGACGCTTCTGGGCTCGAAGCACTGAGCAAATATATGCGCAGCGACACCGTTCGAATTCATGTCACGCTCAACACCGGCAACGCCGACTGCACTGTGTGGGGATGCGACCTAACCGACGGCTACATTCGCATCAACGCCGACTACACGACGTAACTTTTAAAACTCGCGCGCAATTCTCAGCAGAATTGGTTGATCCAGTTCAAGATTGCGGGGCGATATTTGAGAACTGATTTATATTGTGCAACGTCTTCGGGCAGTCGTTCGACAAGTGTGCGCGTGTCTTGGGCGATCTGTTTGCTGCGCGAGAGATATTCGGGCAATGGCTGTTGATATCCGCGAATGGTGAACAAAATGCCGCCAGTTTTTGGTAGTCGGCGCAAAGTTTGACGCTCCATACGAATCCATAACTCGTCTGGGGTTTTCACGAGTGGTCCCGACGGAATTTGCGGCTGAAATAGCGCCGGGTGATCTTGAATGATCCAGTTCGATCGCCACACAGGCTTTTCAACTGTGAGGCGTTGAAAATATGTGTCGACCGCAGCGCCAACATGATCGGCATACTTTGCCACTGGTTCGTGAATTGCGAGCATGTTGTGCCCCATTTTTTCAGACAACATCCATCGACTCGGGCAACACACAACCGCGGCGTTAAGCAACAATTGTTCGCTGCCATCGTGCGATTTGACCGGTTGCAAAACAGCAAGATCATCAGCAACGAGCAAACTCGCTTCAACCAAAGCATCAATACCTCTTGACGCCAACTCGACACCCGCCCACGCACTGACAAGTTGTGCCGCTTCTTGAGCAACTTCATCGCCACCGGGTTGTAAACCCACGACTTCGTTGCGACGCGTGGCCAAAAGTTTCTTTTTTAACTGAACTGTCAAATCAAATTCAGCATCGCGCAACAACCAGTTTGCAATCTCTACCGGAAATGTGCCAAGTCGGTGTCGAAAGTTTTCGCCAACAAGTTGCGGCAAAATCTGCTCGGGTATCGGCATTGCCGAAAACGCT
The DNA here is from genome assembly GCA_030727685.1 of Ilumatobacteraceae bacterium. Taxonomy (GTDB): domain Bacteria; phylum Actinomycetota; class Acidimicrobiia; order Acidimicrobiales; family Ilumatobacteraceae; genus BACL27. The sequence continues at coordinate 195 of JANRBC010000065.1, read as the reverse complement.
GCAGCCTCAACTGGCGGTGTTTCGTCGAACGGCGTAAACGGATGTCGATGAAGAACGTGGTTACTAGCCACGTAATTTATCGATTCGTCACTTAGGCGGCATGCGAATGCCACCATCGACACGAATCGACTCGGCATTCATATAACTATTCGTGATGCACTCGACAACCATTGACGCGAGTTCTTCTGGCGCGCC
>JANRBC010000064.1:7536-26547 GCA_030727685.1 Ilumatobacteraceae bacterium | reverse complement strand
GGTACTTGCGTCTTTTCAAGTAGGTCAGCGACACCTTGTATCTTCATGCCCATCATTGAGCCGCCTACATGATCGGGGTGGTAATGAGTAGCCAAGACCCCCGTTAGTTGCATTGAATCTTGTTCGACGATGTTTAAGATGTCGGCGACTGCGTACGCCGGGTCTACGACAATGCACTCGCGTGTTTGACGATCGCCAATCAGGTACACAAAATTGACCATTTGTGCGGCAACTTGATCACTTTGGGCGAAGTCACGCCCTGACAGCAGTTGCCGAAAATAAAGTCGATCATTCAACGTTTCGCTCATGCTGCGATATTAGCGACATAGTCTTGGGCGATGACTTCTTCAAGCCAATTCTTGCGGTACGGGATTATTGGCGTGGGCATGATGGGTTGCGAACACATCAGAAATCTGAAAGCGATCGACGGGTGCGCGGTAGTTGCTTTCGCAGATACTCATGAGACCAGTAGAAGCAACGCAAAACGCCTTGTGGGTAAAGCCACAAGTTATGTCGATTACCGAGAAATGCTCGCAACTGAGCAGCTAGATGTAGTTGTAATTGCCACACCTAATCACATGCATCGATCGGTTTTCGAGGATGTAATCAAGCTTGATATGCATGTTTTGGTCGAGAAACCATTGGGTATCAATGTTGCAGAGTGTCAGATAATGATTGCCGCAAAAGATCAACATCACAAGCCTGGCAGAGTCGTTTGGGTCGGTCTTGAATACCGATATATGGCGCCAACAAGTCGTCTAATTGATGAAGTTAATTCTGGTACTTGCGGCGAAGTGAAAATGATTGCCATTCGCGAACATCGGTTTCCGTTTCTCCAAAAAGTAGACAACTGGAACAGACTCTCGAAAAATACTGGCGGAACACTTGTAGAAAAATGCTGTCACTTCTTTGACGTCATGACACTTATTGCAAAGTCTCGACCAGTCAGTGTCTACGCATCGGGCGCACAAGATGTAAATCACCTAGATGAAATCTACGGTGGTCTGCGTTCTGACATTTTGGACAACGCATATGTTGTTGTCGACTTTGCAAACGGTGTGCGCGGCATGCTCGATTTGGCAATGTTTGCTGAAGGCTCAAAGAATGAGCAAGAAATTTGCGTTGTGGGTAGCACGGCGAAGATCGAAGCGATGATGCCTGAGTCGGTAGTTCGGATTGGTAAGCGAGAATCCAGAAGAGATGGAGTTGTTGAGATCTCGGTCAGTCAGGCCTCTGAAGTAGTCGCTGGATTTCATGGTGGCGCATCATATTTAGAGCACCGCGCAATGCAAAATGCAATCAGAAAAGGTCTAGAGCCGGTCGTGACCCTTGAAGATGGATTGTTGAGTGTGGCCGTTGGGCAGGCCGCTCATTTGAGTATTGCCGAAAAACGCATTGTTTCGATTGATGAAATTAGTCGCTAGTCAGTCGCCTAAGAATTTTTCGAGAATAAATGACCGAATCTTGTCAGGCTTGTTGTGCTTCGACTCGTGATCATCCATTGACTCAGAGATCTTCAACAAGCCATTGATGCCGATATAACGCAGCGGTTCTATCTCCCATTTGCGTGATGGATGATTTACCCATGGCAAGTCTGTGAGCGGGTGCTTGTCGTTGATAATCAGATGAGCGAGTGTTCGCGCGGCAAGATTTGCAGCGGCAACACCATCGCCCACATAGCCACCGAGAGAACCAAGACCAGTTTTCGGATCAAAATTGACAGATGGTTTCCAATTTCGTGGTACGCCAAGTGGTCCGCCCCAGCGATGCGTAACTTCGAGTTCTCGTGAAACTCTGAATACGTCACGCATTGACCGAATGATCTTCTCGTGAATCTCGGTGTGAACGTCGTATTGCGGTTTCACGCGAGAGGCAAAGTGATAGGGAGCACCCCGACCACCAAAAGCGATGCGGTTGTCTTGAGTGAGTTGGGCATAGATAATCATGTTTCTTGCATCGTGGTAGGTCTCGCGATTTTGCCAGCCGAGAGTCGAGAGTTGACGTGGCGTCAGCGGCTCTGTTGCGACCATGTATGAATAAAGAGGGGCGAGAGTGCGACGATGTCTTTTAATTTGAGAAGTGAAACCTTCAGTTGCTCGAATGACAATGTTTGCTTTGCACCCATGATTTTGGGTCTTTACATGACGATCGGCGTATTCAACAACATTCGTGTTCTCGTAGATCTCTACGCCTAGATTCTCAACTGCATTAGCTAGTCCTTGAACAAGTTTGGCTGGGTTCAACGCGGCACAATGAGGGGTGTAAGACGCTGTGATGACGTCGCTAATGTTTAATCGATTACTCAATTCGTCGCGGGTCAGGGTTCTGTAGTCATCTTCGCCAAAACCAAATCGACGCATTTCAGATATTTCGGCATCAACTCGAGATTTTTGAACCAAATTAGTTGCACCGTTAATCGTGCCTCCACGGTGGTAGTCGCAATCAATTTGTAGATCGGTGATCACATTTTCAATTTCGTCAAGAGTTCGAAAACTCTCTTTGTACATCTCAATTGCAGCGATACGACCGTGCGTCTTTTCGAGTTCGCTAAGTGTGACTGGTAAAAAACCGCTACACCACCCACCGTTCCGTCCACTTGCACCGAAGCCGATCTGATTTGATTCAAAAATCACGATTCGACAATCGGGGGCAAGTTTCTTGAGATAGAAAGCAGTCCACAATCCGCTATAGCCGGCGCCAATTATGGCAACGTCACATTGCAGATCAGCACTTAACGATTGCCTTTTTCTGACCAGGCGCTCAGCTGATTGGCGCCAAAGTGAATTTACGAAGTGAGGTTCCAAAGTTTTCGTATAACTGGATCTGGATCTGTTAAAACTTCAACGTCTTCGTCTATGCGAAGAGTCTTGCGCTCTGATGCGTCATATGTTGGCCAAGAGACTTTTCCGGTTTTCGCAAAAGAAAGAAGTTCACCTGTGAAATGACCAGAAATTTTTGAACGCACCGGGCTAGTGCCAGTAAACAACTCGACGTTGGGTTTATCAAGATTGCAGAACATGAAGGGCAGGTCAAGCGCATGGCAGCAACCCAGAGCACCGTCAAAGACTGGCGTCGGCCATGTAAACCAATACATCCAAGTTTCGGCACCGATCTTGCTTCGGGTATCGCACAGTTGCCATGCCGGCACACGGAAATGTTGGTCGGTTTGCATCGCCGACACCATTTGTACAGGGGATGAATTCTGCGTCAATTGACCGTAGATACTTCGAGCATTCTCGGCAGATTCTGCAAATGCATCTTCAAAAATTTTTGTGGCGCCAGCTTCATCTAATGGCTGAGGATTCAAGACTGCCCAAAGCCGAATTTCGTCACGGGTCGTACCGACTATGAGTGGCAGTTTTGATTTTGCTGAGGCCTCATCGACATTTTCGGGAAGCCCAGACCCGCCCCGCGTTGGGCTAAACGTCGAGATGTAATTTTCAACATTAAGAAACATCTGAGCAGTTGCATCGATGATTTGTTGTGTGGACAAAGTCTTAAGGCCATTCAGCGATTCGACATGAGCCGCTTCAAAAAAATCACTCATCGCAACTTGCGCCTCAGCACGCGAACGCAATTGAAGCAGCGAAGGGCTCATCGCCCAGGCTTTGTTGACTAGACCCTTTGTCAATGGTGACGCAGTAAGTGCGACAACACTGCTGCCGCCAGCAGATTCGCCAAAAATAGTGACGTTTGCAGGGTCACCGCCAAAACTTTCGATGTTGCGATTAACCCAACGCAGCGCACTTATCTGGTCAAGAAGGCCAAGATTATTTTCGCCGATAAAACCAAACGGCCCGAGGCGATAGTTAATTGACACGACAATAACTTCGCCCAGTTGGACGAGGTTCGCGCCGTGATACCAACTCGTTGCGGCAGTGCCATTCGTGTATGCGCCACCATGAATCCAGAATAAAACTGGCAAGGGCGACTCGACAACAGTCGGCTTCCAGATGTTTAAATAGAGACATTCTTCGGATGTCTGCAAGTCTTTGGTATTAAGAATTTCTTCCATGAACCCCGGAACTTGCGGGCATTGCGCCCCAAACGATTTTGCTTCGACAACTTCGGCATATTTTTCAACGTCAACTGGTGCTTGGAAGCGCTCGGCTCGGGCGTATTGAATGCCCAGGAATTCATCTACTTGGTCGTTGTGTTGAGTGCCTAAAAAGACTCCACACTGATTTGAGATTTGAACCACTCTCTTAATCTAATGCGACCTGATTACGCTAATTGTGTGGTTAGAAACATGTTCGGAGATCTTGTTTCTATGTTCTGGCAGAAGTTTAAATTCACAGCCGCGATTAGTCCTGATTCGAAGAGGGCGGCCTTATTCGGAAAGTTTGGCGAGGGGTCGATAATTCTGTTTCCGTTTACAACTATTTTTAACGAAAGATATATACATATAGGCAAAGGCACGATGATTGGCGAACACGTTGCGCTTTCGGCCGGCATGGTGCCTGGTCAGCAGTGTCTAACTGATCCTGTCGTGAAGATTGGCGACAGATGTTTAATCGGACGAGGTTCGGGCATTGTTGGTCATCTATCAATTGATATTGGTGATGACGTATGGACCGGTCATCACGTGTACATAACTGATCAGAGTCACGGCTATGAAGATGTTCAACGACCAATTTCGCTACAGAGCCAACCTGAACGGCCCGTTTCAATAGGAAGTGGGTCGTGGCTCGGGCATGGTGTTGTTGTTTTGCCGGGATCGAGAATCGGAAAAAATGTTGCGGTAGGTGCTAACTCGGTGGTGACTGGAGACCTGCCAGATTTTTGTGTTGCAGTTGGCGCGCCTGCTCGAATCATTCGCCAATACTCGCAAGACTCTGGATGGTCTGCGAAGTCACATTTTTAGATTGAAAGGTCGATCGGTGGTTTGCAGTACGACATTTCGTTATCGGCCGCGAAAGTCGCAATTTTCTCACTCAGTGGCAATCCGTCAATAGGTGTTTCGGCGAATCGTTCGTTGATGCCGATACGAAGATTGTTTGAAAACTCTCTTCGATCTGCGATGTATATCTCGTAGTCGTCAAGCCAGAGTCCAACTAACTCGCGACCTTTTGGATCTGTGGGCAGTGTTCGGCGAAATTCTTTTACAAAGCTTTCAATTGTGTCTGTTGCACGATCGACAAGATCCGCTCGCTCTATGAGCGCGTCTTTGCCTAACGAATCGACAATTCGGTAGTCTGACAAATTCTTTCGCTCTTCTCTCGCGACCAAACATCGCTCTTGTGCGCGATTCGCCCAGTTGCGATCTTCAAATTTATTGACTGACTCTTTTGATGCAAAAAAAAGTGCGTAAACCCACATCGCGATAATCAATGCGATTGCTGTTGCGAGAATTGTGCGCAATACGAATTTCATTGATACAACGATACGTGATGGGCTCTAGTGGTAGAACTATGGGGTGAGTTTTGTAGATGAAGAGATTGTGACTAGAGACTCAACCAAAGCAGATGCCAAGGGCAGATTAGGCGAAGCCGCACAACTCATTCGTGAAGTCGTCCGATTTCATCCTCGACTATTTTTGATTGCAGTTCTAGGTGCTGCTCTGTTTGCTGTTTGTACAGTCGCATCATCTATTGGACTCAAATGGATGATTGATCGGGTCATATTGGTCCGTTTTGAGAGCGGCAAGATCGACCTCGGGGCACTTGTTGCTGGTTCTGTAATCGTCATTGGTATCGGACTATTGAGGGCCCTCGGTGTAGTGATCAGAAGAAGTTTCGCCGGTCGTACCGAGTGGCGTACTTGCGAGACCATCACCGAAAAAGTGATCGACCACATCGTTGGGCAACCAATCAAGTGGCATAGACAAAAAATGACTGGCGATATTGTCGCGCGTTGCGGCGTCGATGCTGATGCGAGCGTTGCGATTTTGGCACCTCTACCATTTTCGACTTCAGTTGTGGTGATGATGGTTGTTTCTGCTAGTTGGATGTTGTACGTAGACATTCCACTCGGACTACTCGCGGTGATTGTGTTTCCGATCTTGCTAGCGCTGAACATCGGTTATCAGCGTCGAATTGATCGCTTCTACAATGTCGCGCAAAAAGAACTCGGCACTCTTTCCGAGGCGGTTCACGAGAGTTTTGACGGCGTCATGGTTGTTAAGTCATTCGGTGCCGAAGTGCGTGAGACAGAGCGACTGGCGAAGATTTCTTTGCGTCTAAAAGACGCCCGAATTAGTGCAATCGGCGTTCGTTCGGTTTTCGAAGCAATGCTCGACGTGGTGCCGACATTGATAAATATTCTGCTGATTGTCCTTGGCGCATATCGGGTTAAAGCCGGTGAAATGAGTGTCGGAGACTTATCGAGCTTCATTTATCTCTTCACGCTTTTAATTTTTCCGCTTCGCATCATCGGTTATTTATTTTCTGAAATTCCCCATTCGGTTGCGGGTTGGCGTCGAATTTGCGAGGTTTTAGATGAGCAAATTCTTGATGACCCAAACTTGAAGATACATCGTGCCTCAGACGGTATTGCAATAGAAATAAGAGAACTTTGTTTCAGCCATCAAGACGGTACTCAGGTTCTCAATGATCTCTCGATGAAAATTGAATCAGGAAAGATTGTTGCACTGGTTGGAGCCACCGGCAGCGGCAAATCAACGTTGCTGCACTTAATCTCTGGTCTAATTGAACCGAGTTCAGGTTCAGTCGCAGTTCAAGAAGGTGGCGTTGCGCTCGTCTTTCAAGAGGCATTCTTGTTCGCTGAATCGCTTCGTTACAACATCACGCTTGACTCAGACATCAGCACTGAACGTGTCATGAAAGCAATTACAACTGCGCAGTGCCAAGATTTTGTCAGCGACCTTGAACAAGGTCTTGAGACGGTGATGGGCGAGCGGGGTGTCAGTCTCAGTGGAGGCCAAAGGCAACGCGTTGCTTTAGCTCGGGCGATTGCGCACGATCGACCAGTTCTTTTGTTAGATGACACGACGTCAGCGCTTGACCCAAAAACAGAGTCGAATGTCATCGGTGGTCTTCGCGGCATCTCGACAGGTCATACGTTGTTGATTGTTGCGTCACGACCCTCGACTATCGCCCTGGCCGATGAGGTCTTGTTCATGGCTGATGGTCGAATCGTTGATCGAGGCACGCACGAATCGCTTCTAAAGACGAGTGAGCATTATCGACTGTTAATAAGTGCCTTCGAGCACGACAGAAAAGAGTTGTAAGGGGTTATGAAGTGAACGAGCCAATTGGACGTTTCGATACTGCTCGCACCCTGAATCGTGGATTCAATGTCGCACCCGCATTGGCAAAAGGAATTGGTTTAACGTTCTTGCTCGCATTGATCGGCTCGCTAGCAAGAGTTGTGGTACCAGTTTTGATGCAGCAAACAATTGACAATGGACTTCAACCAGGAAACATTCGCGTGGATTTCATCCTTCAAATGTGCGCCTTTGCAGCAGCATCGGTGGTCGTCGCAGCATTCGCATTGCGCAAGGCCGTGTTGCGGCTTGGCGTAGGCGCCGAAGAAGGTCTTTACTCGATGCGAGTAAAACTATTCGACCATATTCATCGCTTAAGTTTGGCCGACCACAACGACGAGCGGCGCGGCGCTCTGGTCTCTCGAGTAACGAGCGATATCGAAACCTTAACGATGTTTTTCTCTTGGGGTGCATTGGTCTGGTTGTTAGATGGTTCACTGATGTTCGTAGTTGCCTGTGTGATGTTGGCCTACGACTGGATTTTGGCACTTGTTGCGTTTGTCGTATCTGCACCCTTGTTTCTCGTTCTCCGAAATTTACAAAAGCGGTTGGTTGCGGCTTACGGCTTGGCACGTGAGCACAATGCAGAGCTGCTTGGCTCAGTTAGTGAGTTGATTTCGGGTACCGAGACGCTCAAGGCATATCAAGCCCACCGGCCAATGGTCGTGCGTAGCAAAAAAGCTGTTCGTAAACGAGCAGACTCACAAATCCGAGCCGGAGTTATCGGAGCCTTTCTGTTTCCATCAGGCGAAGTTTTTGCTGTCTTCACGATTGTCGCAATTATTGTCGTCGGAGTTTTTCGTGGTGTCGATAGCGGACTTACCGCAGGCTCGATGGTTGGTTTTGTGTTTTTGACTTATCGGTTCTTAGAGCCAATCGCCGAGTTCACCGAAGTGGTTGATCAAACTCAAACTGCGGTTGCCGGGTTACGTCGGGTTCTGAGTGTTCTCGATACGCCAACTGGTCCGACCGCGCCAACCAAACCCATATCCTTGCCAGCGACTCCGTTAAGTATTGACGTGAGCGATGTCAGTTTTTCATATAGTTCGCGCATTGACAATCATGATGACGATCTGCCTGTGCTTCGACACATCAGTTTCACAATTCCCGCGCAGCAACATGTCGCCCTGGTCGGGTCGTCAGGGTCGGGCAAGACAACTCTGGCAAAATTGATTGCTAGATTCGCTGACCCAACTCTTGGGGCGATCTCACTTGGCGGGGTGAATTTGAAGCGAATTGATAATGATGAACTTAGACGTCGGTTAGTCGTTGTACCCCAAGAGCCATTTTTATTCGCAGACAGCGTTGCCAATAATCTCTATTTTGCGAGTCCTGGTTGTAGCCGAGATGACTTAATACGAGTTATTGAGCAACTTGAATTAACAGATTGGGTAGACAGTTTGCCAAAGGGTCTGGATACATTCGTTGGTCAGCGTGGCTCGGCCATTTCGGCCGGTGAACGACAATTAGTTGCTCTTGCCCGTGCGGCACTGACAAACCCGGACGTTTTAATTTTGGATGAGGCAACTTCAGCGGTTGATGCGATCGCCGAGGTGCGCCTGGCCAAAGCTTTAAGTGCGATCTCTGAAGGCAGAACAACGATTTCTATTGCGCATCGCCTGTCGACTGCTGCACGTGCTGACCGCGTGATTGTTCTTGAAGGCGGTCTCGTCACCGAAGACGGCTCGCATGAAGAATTGCTAAGCAATAACCGTGAATATGCAAAGATTTATTCGCAATGGCTCTCAGCAACTTCAGTAACGGAGAAGATTTGAAGTCAAAGCGAAATTTGAGATCGATCTTCTTAGTGCTAGGTGTTTTTGGCATCCTTGGTTTGGTTGCATGCGGGCAAAGCGCCGAAACACGGTCTGTCTGTCAGTTAAGTGTTCGTTGGAACCAAGCGAGCGCAGATATTGCAACAGTGCTTGCCGATTTAGAATCACTGCCGTCTGGTCAGATACGCGACACGATGCTTGAGGTGGTGTTGAATCTTGAGGCATTTAACGAGGTCGCCCCACGTGATATCAAGAACGAAGTTGAACTGCTTTTGAATACATACGGCGCACTGTCAGATGCCCTAGAGGCAATTGACTGGGATGGCTCGGCAGCAAGTCAAGATGCTGCAGTGACAAGCACTGGTGTCAGACTGGCGAGCGATGAAATTCAAAACGCCCAGACTGATTTTGCGAAATTTATTTCAGATAATTGTTCACTTGAAATTGAGAATGCAGTCAATCAGTTTCCTAATGTCGGTTCTACGCTGCCAGACCCAGTAATTCTCGGGGATGATGAGGCAAATCTAGACGCCAGTGCAGACAATGAAGATTCTGTTAAGCGAGCATTCGGATATGTCGTTGTCGAGCGTTTTGGTGTGGCGATCACCGACGAACAAGCAAGTTGTGTCGGAACTGCACTGTTAGCAACAACATCCGCGAATGCTGCAATTGTTGATTTGACTTATTGGCAAATGTTGCAAGAAATTTTCGTAACTTGTGAAGTAAATGTCGATGTTGCAGCCGCTCTAGAAAACGAATAGTTATTTCTCGTTGCTATAGTGTGGCGCAATGGAACTCTTTCTTTGTCGCCACGCGCAACCACAGTGGATTAAAGACGATCTTTGTATCGACAATCCGCCGTTGACCGAGTTGGGTCGCCGGCAAGCATCTTTGCTCGGAGAGCGATTGTCGCGTGAAAGATTTGACCACGTCTATGTGTCGCCTTTGCTTCGAACAAGACAGACAGCAGAACCGATACTTTCAGCGCTTAAGCGCGACGAAGTTATTCAACCATGGCTTGAAGAGATTCGAAGCCCAATCTGGCAGGGTTTGCCAGGTGAGCGGGCCGCGAAGGCTTACAAACAAGAGCGTGAACGCAACGCACGTGAACGCTGGCATGGTCTCGAAGGTGGTGAGCCCGTCAAAGACTTCGTGGCCCGAATTCATTTGGGTGCCGAAAAGTTCTTGGCCGAACATGGTGTGCACCGAATCGAACACGAGTTACCGGTTTGGCACATTGAAGATCCGGGCGAGCGAATTGCTTGTGTGGCGCACGCCGGTACGAATAGCACTGTCATCTGTCATCTGCTTGGTCTGACCCCGACCCCGTGGGAATGGGAGCGTTTCGTTTTAGGCCACGCATCAATCACAAAGCTCGAAGCTTTCAAGATTGGTGACGGCTACACATTTGCGTTATCGCCGTTATCAGACCTCGAACATATTCCTGCAGAAGATCGAACTTATTAGATTCTGTTGATTCACGAGTTGTGGCGGAGGATCTCACTTCTCCACCACAACTCGATCGTGCAGATGGTTACGGTTGTGGGAGCACTTCCGTTACATGACATGCATCGACAGCCTTAACTATTGGGTATGGGTTTACTGGGTCTCCGCCACCTGGGTGAATTTCGAAGTGAAGGTGTGAGTTACCACCAGCGTTACCAGTTGATCCCATGTATCCAACTATTTGGCCAGCTTTGACGGCTGAACCGACTGCGATACCAGGCGCAAATGAATCTAGGTGGGCGTAGAAGAAGTATGTGGCGTCAGCAGCCGTCAAACGAAATGCATTACCACTGAGTTTTGATTCAGCGCCATACATCTTGGTAATTGTGCCATCTGTGACTGCATAGATTGCCAGACCTATTGGTCCAACGATGTCGACACCAATGTGAAGACGTCCACCGGATCGCTTGTCGTGCCAACTATCTACGAATGAACAACGACCTTGCGTCGGGAACACGCTGATCTGCGGAAGGCCGAGTGTTGCAAGGTCAGGTAAGACACCCAAAGCAATAGCAGTAGGCATGTCAACTGCACCAGTTGGGTTCAGTCCGCGGGTAGTTTGAAAAAGTGTAATTGAGATAGCCGTAGCGACACCGAAGATACCGTCAGCGCCACCTTTGACTTCAATCGAATTCTCGATCAGTTTTTGTTGAACCAAACGAACTGCATCACTGCGTTGTCCGCGAACAGGAAGCGTGTCAATCGACAACATGCCCTCAACTGGTACTACTGCTGGCGCCGCGACTGGTGTCGGAGTTGGTTCTGGAGTAGCGACCACTGCTTTGGCAACAACTGGTTTAGTAGTCGGTGCAACTGCAGCCGGTTTTTTCGTCGCAGTTGAAGTTGCCTTGACTTTTCTCTTTACTGGTTGGTCAGCGGCGATTAATCCGAGGTACGAAGCAGTTCGCTCATCAAGACGACCGGTTGCTTTGAACCCGACCACCTTTTGAAAACTTTTAAGTGTCTGCTGAGTTGACGTCGAGTAAACGCCATCGACTCCGCCTTTAAGCGTGAACCCACGAGCAATGAGTGCCTCTTGTAAGCGAACAACGGTTGAGCCAGAATCGCCGTAAACCGGCAATGCTGCAGGGGCGGCGCTAGCCGATGGTATTGCTATGCCAATGCTAAGAATCGAACCGATTACTACTGAACTAAGGAATTTCGCTTTGTTTGACATTTTTGCTCCCTTGTGAGATCCACATAAGGGATCGGCACTTGGCAGCAGAACTTGAGAGATTTCTCACTTAAAATATTCATTTGACCACTAATAGTGGTTAAAACTTTAAAAGTCCATGAAACCCACAAAACTAGGGCGATAGGAATCCACGGTCAGTGGTGGGCTTTCTAGGGGTATGGCCCATTGGGCTTTTGAGTTGATGCTGACTAGCTACGAAAAATTCAGCAGTTCGGCCAGTCGGGGTCTAACTGACCAGATATTCAACAATTCTTGGTATTTTGCCTTTTCGTCGGCCTCGCTAGTTGACTTGGTAAAAACGGCTCGGATCAGAAGATTTCGAGGCGTATGTTCGTCACCAATGAATTCAATGATGTCTGTGCGATAGCCGTGCAGTTTAAGAATCTGTGCTCTTAAAGAGTCAGTCAAAATATCACCGAGACGCTCTTTCAAAATGCCGTTTTTCGTGATTATCGACCAAGGCTCAGAAATTTTGACCAGTTGCGATTGCAAGTCGTGATGGCAGCAAGGGGAGACCAACAAAATCTGAGCGTGATTCTCGACCGACCAGGCAATTGCGTCATCTGTCGCCGTATCGCAGGCATGTAAAGCGATCGCCAAGTCGACGTTTTCGGCGCCTAACTCGGCTATCTTTTCGGCTCGAAAGACAATTGAGTCGTTTAGACCCAAATCTGAGGCAATCTTCGTGTTGCGTTGACGACTCTCGTCGCGCTGGTCAATTCCGATGATTTTATTTGGGATTTCTTGCTCGTTCAGAAAGTAATGAACTGCGAATGTCAAATACGCGTTGCCACATCCGTGGTCAAAAACATTTAGTGGCTCATCTTGGGTCGGTTTTTGTAATCGACCCGTTGCGATTTCATCACGAAGCGTCGGCATGAGAATGCGCAGAAATTCTTCGATCTGTAGGTACTTATCTCTCATCGATGGTTTGATAAGACCGTTTCGATCTGAGATACCGATCTGGCGCAAGAAATCAGAATCCGGATCAAGTAAGCGATTTTTCTGACGATCGTGAGATGTTGATTGCAAAAGTTTGCGCTCTGAACGATGAATTAAAGGGCCACCCTTTTTGGTGAACCTTATAGTCAATGTTAAATCGACTGATTCAACCAGACAGTTTGCAAAACCAGATTCGAGCATCTCAAGACAATTGAAAGCTTCAAAATCTAAATTTGTAGTTCTTGACTTTGACTCTTGCACTGTGATCATTTGCAGCAAAAGTTTGTCGTGCAGTTTTACTGGTCGCAGTTCGATCTTTTCATATATGGGTTGCATATTGCGACGACGGCCAGAGAAAATTGCTCGGACCAATCGATTTGGGTCACTGACTATTTCTTGAATTTCCTCAATCGATGATTCTGGCATCATGTTAAAAGTAGTTTCGCTGTCGATCGCTGCATCGCCAGCCCGAAGAGGTGCGCTTGTAAGTATCAACGATCTTGAAGATCTGCACAACAGTTTTGTCGCCAGGCTTAAATAATCGAGATTCGACCATCAAATTTCCGTGTGCGGTGCCGTTGCCTTCGTCGGCAAAGAAAGCCATTATCAGGGGAATCTCAATCGTTCGCTGATTTCCAGATTGACTTTCTGAATAGAGATTATTGATTTCGGACGTCGTGCTCGCAACCAAAGCGCCGTTCACGCTAATTTTCGCATCTTCGGCGAAATATTGACCTATTCGTTCTAAGTCACCACTACTCAATGCATCGCTGTAATTGCTGAATAATTGTCGTAAATCAAATTCTGTGGCTAACGATGCTGGACTCGGACCTTCGTCCGCCGCACGTCGGCCACTTGTATTGTTCGCTTTCGAATTGCGCCGTGAATCGCGGATGTCATCAGGTGATAAGCCTGTCTCGGCGGCTGCCAACTGTCGCATTAGTCGAATGAACTCTTTGCGTTTTAGAACACCTTCATGGGCGGCGTACTGAACCGCCAAACCGTCGATTAAGCCTGAGATTCGCGTTGCTGATTCTCGAGGGTGCACACAATGAAATTCACCTGCTTCATTGCCTGCCCGCAGAACCTTTTCAAAAACAGCAATGGACTGTTCATCAAGTTGTTGGCTAATCGGTTTCATTTTTGGATTTCTAAGCGCTTCCCCCCAGGCATCAATCCAAATCATCCATTCAACGTCATCGCTACCTTCAGGTACATAACTTTCGATCAGACGCCAAAGCTTCGCTACACACGTTGGTGCTGAATCGCTGTCGTGCTGCATATCGACCAAATCTTTTCGGGCGTAATGCTCAAATGCGGCCGCCAGAAGTTCTTCTTTAGATGCGAAGTGGTAGTGAATCAAACTATTGGAAACGCCGAGTTTTTTTGCAACATCTGCAACCCGGGTTCCGGCGAAGCCGCGTTCAATCACGACATCGCAGGTAGCCTCAAGAATCTCAATGCGACGCTTCTCGACCGTTTCTTTTTTCACTACCTGCGCACGATACTCACACTTGAGCCGGCTAACCACATTGATCAAAATGCGACCTAAGGTTGGGTTGCTTTGAGAGTTTCACATCGGGGTTATTTGCGGGCGACTCAGGGGGCTTTTGTCGCTCTCTATTTGATTATCATCACTGGATCTCTCGTAAGGCTTACTGGATCTGGGCTTGGATGCGCCGATTGGCCTCAATGCAGCGAGAGCAAATTCATCGACGTCTCGTCTACACATGCAGCAATTGAACAGATCAATCGACTTTTCACCGGGGTAGTCGCCGCATCAGTTATTTTGTGCGTCTTGTTGTCGCTTCGACTCAAACCCAAGCGACGTGACTTGATCGCGATGTCGATCGTGCTTGTTGCCGGAGTGATGATGCAAGTGATAATCGGTGCAATCGTTGTTTGGACAGGGCTAAATCCGTTTTCAAACATCGCTCATTTTCTTGTGTCTATTTTTCTGATGACGACTGCCTACATGCTGGTTCGTCATGCCAGTATTTTTCGAACCACAGACGAGGTCGCCCCGCGCGGAGAACCGCTTCTTAAAGGCCAACCGATCGAAAAGATTGTCAAAACACTTTTAGTGGCGACTGGGGCAGCGGTAGTAACCGGCACCCTCGTCACTGGCTCTGGACCACACGCTGGCGACGAGACCGCTGTAAGACTCGGCTTCGCAATGCCGACAATAGTTCGCACGCATAGTGCGTTTGTTTGGTTGACTGTGGGTGTCTTGTTGGTTTCATTACACATGACCAGAAAAAATATTGAGGTAAAAAAACTTTTGATGCGTCCGCTCAAACGATTCGCTGCTGTTGTTTTGTTTCAAGGCGCGATTGGTTACCTGCAGTATTTCCTTGGTGTGCCGATTGGGCTCGTTGCAATTCATGTCGCCACATCTGTCGCTGTTTGGCTTTGTGCGCTTGATGTTTACTGGAGCTCAAGACTTTCGGCTCTACCCAATAGTGTGCTTGACTGATAGACAGCATGTTGGGGGATAGTCGATCGGTAAAGACACTCGTTCTAAAGTTCTGTCTTTCAGTCGTCAGCGGAATTGGTCTTTTTAGCGGTTTTGCATCGTCTGCTGGCGCGACATCTGATGATTACTCAATAATTGCTAATGTCCAGAATCAAACTCTGGTCGACGGATCCACGAGTCGTGCACCCGTCGCGGGGGTAGCGGTGACCGTTACAAAAACAGATGGAACCAAAATCGGCGAGGGCATAACGGACGAAACCGGTTTAATCACAATCGGTGTACCGAGTCGGGATGACTATCTAATCTCGATTGACACATCGACGCTGCCTGATGATCTCACGCTGATTGATGCTGATAAAGCCTCCGTGTCGATTCCTAAGGACCTGTTCACGACCAATACCAAGCGAGTTACGTTTTTTACCGGCGAAGGCGCGTCGTCGGGCGCCACTGAGCTTGAACGCATTCTTCAGCGGCTCGCTGACGGAATTCGTCTGGGAATAATCATTGCGATGTGTTCGGTCGGTTTGTCGTTGGTATTTGGTACAACAGGACTCACTAATTTCGCCCACGGTGAAATGGTGACGTTTGGTGGCTTGATGGCATTTTTCTTTAACGTAACACTTGAGATTCCAATTTTGATTTCGGGCCCAGTCGTGATCGTCTTAGGTGGCTTATTCGGGCTTCTATTCAACTGGGGAATATTCGCACGCCTTACCAAGCGCGGCATCGGCTTGATCTCACAGCTCGTTGTAACCGTTGGCTTATCGATTATGTTGCGCAATATTTATCTGTTTCAATTTGGTGGACGCACAAAACAGCTATCTAGTTACTCGAAGCAGGTCAATATTGAGATTGGGCCAATCGGCATAACACCGCGCGATTTAACAACTGCGATTCTCGGTGTAATTATCTTGGTAGGTGTTGCACTTTTCTTGCAACGATCTCGACTCGGCAAAGCAATTCGGGCCGTTAGTGACAACGTTCAATTGGCATCGGCAACAGGTATCGATACACGCAAAGTTATAAAAGTAGTTTGGTTTGCCGGCGGTGCACTTGCGGCAACTGGCGCCATTTTTAGAGGACTTGATGAGCAAGTTAGTTTTTCTATGGGTTCAGATCTTCTGTTTTTGATGTTCGCCGGCATCACTCTCGGCGGTCTTGGTTCAGCGTTCGGTGCTCTCTTAGGTGGATTTTTCATCGGAATTTTCGTCGAAATGTCATCACTGGTCGTGCCGAGTGAACTGAAAGTTGCCCCGGCGTTATTTATCTTGATTATTGTTTTGATCGTTCGCCCACAGGGAATCTTGGGTAAGAGTCAGAGGGTCGGCTGACATGGACTGGAACCAGATTTTTCAAAATACGGTGCGTGCCGCAGTCGGCGTTGACGCCATCTATTTTGCGATCGCTGCATTAGGCCTGAATGTGCAATTCGGATATACAGGTCTCGTCAACTTCGGACAGGCTGCGTTTATGGCTTGCGGCTCGTACGGTCTCGGAATGACAGCACAGTATTTCGGAGTCGGACTTTGGTGGGGTATTCCGCTCGGCATTGTGTTCGTGATTATTTTGGCACTGATAGTTGGTATCCCAACTTTGCGTCTGCGAGCAGATTACTTAGCGATAGTAACCATCGCGACGGCTGAAATAGTTCGAATGTTTGTTCGCTCGGTCACGTTCAACGATATTTTTGGCGGCACCGATGGCATTCGCAATTTCAGTCGAGAGTACCGAGAGTTGAATCCTTTCAATCCAGGATCAACCTACGGTTTCGCGCCGTTTACATTTAGTGGTTACACGCTGATCACCGTTCTGGTTGGCTGGACACTCATCGCCATTTTCGCTTTGCTTGTTTGGCAGTTGATGCGCAGCCCGTGGGGACGTGTGATCAAGGGCATTCGTGAAGACGAAGACGCAGTTCGAAGTCTTGGCAAAAACGTCTACGCCTACAAAATGCAATCACTGATTATCGGCGGAATCATCGGCATGTTCGCTGGTATGTTGCTTTCGCTAGACCGTGGGTCGGTGCAACCAGATAACTACAGTCGCGACGTCACCTTCTATGTGCTTACCGCGCTCGTTCTTGGAGGTCTAGCAAAAGTTTCAGGTTCAATAGTTGGGTCGATGCTGTTTTGGATTCTGTTCGTACTCTCGGACAACATCTTGCGGGAAATCACAAGAAATGGCCCGCTTAGAATCGGCGATTTCACGCTGATTCAAAGCACACAAGTCGGGGCAGTCAATTACATGTTCGTGGGTCTTGGACTGATGCTGTTGATGACATATCGCCCTCAGGGTTTGTTCGGAAATCGCAAGGAGATGGCGCTCGATGGTCGCTGACCGACTTTATAGTGAGACCGCAAACGTCGCACGAGCCGCCCTCGCATCAGTTGATGCAGTACCCGGAGTAAAAAAGCCCGATTCAATTTTGAGCGTTGATGGAGTGCGTCGACACTTCGGCGGAATCGTGGCGGTTGATGTGAAGCATCTCGAAGTTCAAAGAGGTTCAATTACCGCCCTGATCGGCCCGAATGGAGCAGGTAAAACAACACTATTTAACTTGCTCTCTGGTTTTGACACGCCAGACGTAGGCGAGTGGCGATTCGACGGTCACAACATGAGCCGTGTGGTTGCTCACAAGACCGCGAGCATGGGTATGGTTCGAACATTTCAGTTGACGAAAAGTTTGACCAAAATGTCAGTGATTGAAAACATGAAGCTGGGCGCAATGCACCAGGCCGGCGAAAAATGGTGGAACGGTTTGCTTCCATTTGTCTGGAAGTCTCAAGAGAAAAAGATTGAAGAGCGAGCCGATGCTTTGCTCACACGTTTCAAGATGGACCATATGCGAAACGAATATGCGGGCACGCTCTCGGGCGGTCAGCGAAAACTGCTCGAAATGGCGCGTGCACTAATGACACAACCAAGATTGGTCATGCTTGATGAACCGATGGCTGGTGTAAACCCAGCATTGAAACAGAGCCTTAATGAACATATCCGTGGCCTGCGCGACGATGGCATGACCGTGTTATTTGTTGAGCACGACATGGATATGGTCAACGATGTTGCCGATTGGGTTGTCGTAATGGCGGAGGGAATGTTGATCGCTGAAGGCACTCCTGAACAGATTGGCAATAATCCGCACGTCATAGAGGCTTATCTTGGCAGTCACCAAGGTAAATCTCTCTTAGAGGAGCGACCATGAGTAACGATGCGCTCAATGTTCATGAACTAGTCGCAGGTTATATACCTGAAGTGAACATTCTCAATGGTTGCAACGTGACAGTTTCGGAAGGCGAGTTCGTTGGCATCATCGGCCCAAATGGAGCAGGAAAGTCGACCGTATTAAAAGCAATTCTTGGCGAATGTTCGGTGCGTAGTGGTTCAGTGCTGCTTGGAGAAACCGATATCACTGGTTACATGTCGCACGAGCTTGTTGAGCGTGGGGTCGGATACGTGCCCCAGAATCGCAATGTGTTTCCGAGTTTGACTGTCACAGAGAATTTGGAAATGGGCTGTTTCTTAAAGCCAAGTAATTTCAAAAGTCGGTTTGAGTATGTGACGAACCTGTTTCCTCGGTTGCTCGATCGAGCTGCAGTAAAAGCTGGTTCGCTTTCGGGCGGTGAACGTCAAATGGTGGCAATGGGTCGGGCATTGATGATGCAACCCAAACTGCTTCTTCTCGACGAACCTTCTGCAGGTCTGTCACCGGTCTTACAAGATGAAGTATTCGTTCAGTGCAAAAAGATCAATGCCGGAGGAATCGCCATTCTGATGGTGGAGCAAAATGCGCGTCGGTGCTTGCAGGTGGCAGATCGGGCTTACGTACTTGATCAGGGGAAGAATGCGTATACGGGTTCTGGTCGCGAGCTTCTCGCAGACCCCAATGTGATCA
>JANRBC010000064.1:0-7436 GCA_030727685.1 Ilumatobacteraceae bacterium | reverse complement strand
TGCGTCTGGGTTTGCAGCTACGACTTCGCCGACTTCAGCATCAAATGTTGTTGCCTTCGGGTCGTAAATCTTCTTGCCACTGACTTCGATACCTGCTGCAGTAAGAACCGCTTCAACAACATTGGCTAGGCCGGTGCCGTAAGCATCGTCAAGAGCCATGATGTAAACCGATTGGTTGCCATCAGCAATGATGATTTCTGCAAGAACTGCACCCTGGAGATCATCCGGTGGTGCATTGCGGAAGAAGAGACCATTGTCTGCGTAGTCAGTCAACGTTGGCGAAGTGTTCGCTGGGCTGAACTGAATAACGCCTGCAGCAGTGATCTTGTCGATAACTGTGAGCGATACACCCGATGATGCGGCACCAATGATGGCGTCTACACCTTCTTTGAGCAAACGATCTACAGTCACGCTGGCTGTGTCAGTTGAACTGTCACCAGAGTCTCCGGCGCTGTATTCAACTGGCTTGCCAAGAACGCCACCGTTTTGGTTGACTACTTCAATTGCGTATTCAACACCGGCGACCATTGGTGCACCAAGGAATGCAAGGTTGCCAGTTTCTGGAAGCAAACCACCAATTTTGAGAACGCCGTCACCCTTACGAGCAACTTCGGTCTTTGAAAGTGGAAGCACTGCCGATTCAGGAGCATTTGCAAGTTGGTATGTGGTCAACGAGTCATCAAACCGGTTGTCTGCACCAAATACAAAAAGGCCGTACGAAGCCTCAAGAGGCTCGCCGTTTCCGTTCATTGTGTTTGGTCCTGAGAAACCATCAAAGTCAACATCCTCGCCGGCCTTGACAGCTGCGATGCAATCTGCCCAGGTATCTGGCGAGCACTTTGTGCCGTCTTTTGAAACAGCAACAATTTGGTCAGCAAGAGCGCTGCCATCTGTGCCTGCTGCTTCTGCTGCAAGAGCAATCAACAAAACTGCATCGAATGACTCACCTGTATAGCTCCAGTCATCAAGTGCTGGGTTGCCTTTTCCTGTCCAAAATGCGTTAACAGCATCCTTAAACTCTTGGGACAGCGCCACAGCTGGAATTGTTCCCTTCATGCCTGCCAACTCGCCGCCAGTTTCGTCAACGACTTCTGCCGTTGTCTCTTCTGTAACGACTTCTTCTGTTGTCGCATCGTCATCGCTGCCGCAAGCGCCAGCCAAAAGGCTGAGACCGACAACAAGCGCGCCGAAACGACGTACTGTGTTTTTCTTCATTTATTTTCTCCCCCTAGGAGTAGGGCAACATATTGTCACCCATGGGTTTGGACCTTTAAGCCTATGGATATGCGAGTGACATACCAACGCTTGATCAAACGGCAACTAATCAACTCAGGCTGCGTTCGAGGCCTTCTTGAGCCTTTCATTGATGGCGATTCCGATTCCTGACATTGATGGTTTTACGGCAATAACTACATCAACCAAACGCTTGTCGGCATCTCGAAGACGCGAATAAAGTTCGTGAGCATACATTTCGAGGTCGGCTCCGAAGTCAATAATTTCGCCAGATCGACCGTCTCTATTCAATTGGCTTAAACGTGTCTCGGCATCTTTTCGATCCGAAACCAACTCAACTGCGCAGTTCGGGGCGTAGTGTTTTTCGAGCATTCCCGATGCACGTGACTCACCACTTGCTGAAGCGACCGTGATGCCGCATTCAATTTGAATCTTCTCTGCTGTTATCGCACCAGCTCGAAGAATCTGTGGTGGATTTGTAGTGCAATCGACAATTGTTGACTCAACGCCAATCGAACACTCTCCGCCATCTAAAATCACATTAATCTCATCGGCAAAATCTTCTGCCACGTGTAGAGCAGAAGTTGGACTGACTTTTCCGAACCGATTCGCCGATGGTGCGACAATTGCATCACCCAAACGAATCAACAGTTCGGTTGTTATCGGGTGACTCGGACAACGAATCGCCACAGTGTCGCGTCCGCCAGTAATTTCATCACACACTTTGTTGTTGCGTCTTACTACTAATGTCAGCGGTCCCGGCCAGTATTTTTCTGCGAGAACGTGTGCATCGTTCGAAAGTTCTGACGACCACAAAGGCAAGTCTTGAATTTTTGCGATGTGCAAGATCAGAGGGTGCTCAGTTGGTCGCCCCTTTATTGTGAAGATTTTTTTGATGGCATTTGGGCTTGATGCTCGAGCAGCGAGACCATAAACCGTTTCGGTCGGAATTGCTACAAGTGAATCTTCTTTCAATGTTCGAACAGCTTCATCAATGGCCATCGGGTCATCGCCGCTAAGAATATTTTTCTTTCTAAGACTCACAGAAAAATCCTAAAAGCGTGTCAATCAAGGTGAAGTTCTCGGTTGACGCAAAGTGGTCGCAATTTTTTAGGCTAACGAATCGACATTGACTGAATGCATTTGCAAGTCGATCAGCAGGCAAGACGAAATCACGGTCGCCAACTGCGAGGACAATCTCGGCTTCAATACTCTTTAATGCAGCCTCATTGAACGGCTCTCTTCGGGGACGCAATAATGCGGCTCGTAGGGCCAGGGGATCGTTATTTAATCTTTTGGCGTAATTGCCAAATTGTCGAGCCAAAATATCATCAGCCGATGCAGATCCATCGATGCCGGCAATGATCCGCGCTGTCTCATCTGGTTTATGTGGTTCAAGTATTGCGTTGCCTATGCCAACGAGCATCAACTTGCGAAAGTATTTCGGATTATGCAGTGCGGCATCAAGCAGCGCAATTGCGCCAAGAGAAAACCCGATTGCATCTACGCTTGTCGAACGTGATCCAATAGCTTTTCGAATGGGCTCTGAAATGTCTGCGTAACTGTTCGGATCATGAGGCTTCTCAGATGTGCCATGCCCTAGAAGGTCGACGCCGATGACGGTTGTGCCTGCGTCATTAATCAATTGCTCAATGCCTGTGTTTTGCCAAGTTTCTTGATGCGACCCGCCCCATCCGTGCACCATTAACAATGGGGGATTCGCACCATTTATATTCACAGGGCGTAGCCTATGGAGGCTTCAAAAAAGCCCCACTCGGAGGACTACTGATGCGATTTTTGAATGACTCGCCAGCGTTTGACCTGACTTATAGCGACGTATTCATGGTGCCGAGTCTTTCGGGTGTTAAATCGCGACTGAGTGTTGACTTAACGACGCCGGACGGTATCGGTACGACAATTCCATTGGTTGTATCAAACATGACGGCCATTGCAGGTCGTCGTATGGCAGAAACTGTTGCTCGTCGTGGTGGGGTCGTCGTATTGCCACAAGATATTCCGCTTGATGTTGTTGAGACTGTTGTGCGATTCGTTAAATCTCGTCACAAAGTAATTGATACTCCAATCACAATGAAGGTTGATGGCACAGTTGGTGAAGCATTAAGTCTGATTTACAAACGAAGTCACGGGGCCGTAGTCGTTGTTGATGACGATGAGCGCCCTGCCGGAATATTCACTGAACATGACGCAGCAGGTTTTGATCGGTTTACCCAGATTCGCAATGTGATGAGCAGCGAGATGTTTACATTAAGTGAAACTATGTCACCCGAAGAGATGTTCGAACAATTGACTGAGGCCAGACTTTCAGTTGCGCCAGTGATCGATAGCCAAGAACGTCTCGTCGGCGTGATCACTCGAAATGGTGCTCTTCGTAGCACGATTTATTCTCCAGCTGTAGACAAACAGAATCGCTTGTTAATCGCCGCCGCAGTTGGCGTAAATGCTGACCCAGCCGAGCGCGCAAAAAAACTGCAAAAGATGGGCGTAGATGTGATAGTCGTCGACACTGCGCACGGCCACCAAGTTCGAATGCTTGAAGCTGTTTCTGATGTTAAAAAAGTTGTGGGCGATACAAAAGTTGTTGCAGGAAACGTCGTCACGATTGAAGGTACTCGGGACATCATTAACGCAGGCGCTGACATCGTAAAAGTTGGAGTCGGGCCGGGCGCGATGTGCACAACCCGAATGATGACCGGCGTTGGTCGACCTCAGTTTTCTGCAGTCTTAGAGTGCGCGAAAGTCGCCGCTGATCTCGGTAAGCATGTTTGGGCAGACGGCGGCGTTCGTTATCCGCGCGATGTGGCTCTTGGATTGGCTGCCGGTGCCGCAAACGTAATGTTCGGTTCGCTATTAGCTGGCACTTATGAATCGGCCGCCGACACACTTCGCGATACAAACGGACGTCTGTATAAAGAAAGTTTTGGTATGGCATCTAATCGTGCTGTGCGAAATCGCACTCGAACTGAGAGTGCCTTTGATCGAGCACGAAAAGAATTATTCGAAGAGGGCATCAGTTCGTCGCGAATGTATCTAGACGCGCAAAGGCCGAGCGTCGAAGACATAATCGACCAAATTATTGCTGGTGTTCGTTCGTCGTGCACGTATGCCGGTGCTTCAACTATTCGTGAATTTCATGATCGCGCCGTGGTGGGTGTGCAAAGTGCATCAGGCTACGACGAAGGTCGCGCACAAGATACGAGTTGGTAGATGTCGTGCTTGCCAGCACTCACGCGATGATTGTTATCGCAATCGACGGGCCAGCAGGTGCAGGAAAGTCGACAATTGCCAAAGCACTCGCCAAGAAACTCAGCCTTAGGTATCTTGACACCGGGGCGATGTATCGTGCAGTCACATTTGCAGCCCTAACACGCAATCTTGACCTTTCAAACGAGTCTGCAATTGCCAAGGTTGCATCAGAGTGCGTAATGCTTATAGATGATGACTCAATCATCATTGATGGGCTCGATGCAACCCAAGAAATTCGTGGTCAAAAGGTCACTCGCGCCGTCAGTATTGTGGCGACAAATTCGCTGGTGAGAACTGAACTACGTGGTCGCCAGCAACAGTGGGTGAGTGAGCATGGTGGCGGTGTTGTAGAAGGGCGAGATATCGGCTCGGTTGTCTTTCCGGATGCGACGCTAAAAGTTTATTTAACTGCCTCTCCTTTGGTGCGAGCAAAACGTCGTGTTGCTCAATCGGGTGGCGATGTCGAACTTATTGCCGCCGAAATTGCCGAACGCGATCAGCGTGATTCTTCGCGGTCCGATAGTCCGTTAATGAAGACTTCTGACTCGGTCATGGTAGATACAAGCAATATTGATGTCAATGAAGTCGTCGAACATATTGAGCGACTGGTCGTGGCAAGGCAACAAAATAAGCGAGCATCAAGTTGACTCAAGTTCAGACTTTTCTAGTTGGACAAGGTATTTTGAGCCGGGTTTTTTATTGGCTCATTCGTTCGCTTATCAAAGCTTTTTGTCGGACTTATTTTCGATTGGGGGTATACGGTCGAGAGAACATACCGCAGTCGGGTGCATTTATTCTTGCGCCTATTCACAGATCAAACGTTGACACACCGATTGTCAGTGTGGTCACAAAGCGTCGACTTCGCTTCATGGGCAAAGATTCACTATGGAAAATTAAACCAATCGGTGCGGTGTTATCGGCACTTGGGGGGTTTCCTGTTACTCGCGGCACTGCCGACCTCGAAGCGTTGAAGCGTTGCCTTGCAGTTTTAGCGCTTGGTGAACCCTTGGTGATGTTTCCGGAAGGCACCCGACAGTCAGGCCCGAATATTCATCCGTTGTTTGACGGAGCTGCGTATTTGTCAATCAAATCTGGTGTGCCAATTATTCCGGTCGGTTTTGGCGGCACCGAAGGTGTGATGCCTAAAGGTTCAAAAAAAGTCTTGCCAAAGAAGTGTTCGGTAGTTGTTGGAAAACCCATCTATCCGCCCAAATCAGATGCAGGTCGGTTGCCCCGAACTGCAACCGCCGACTTGACTACTGAATTGAGTGAGGCGCTGCAAACTGTTTTTGATCAAGCCAAACAAAAAGCTGGGCAAATTAGTTGAGGTAAGCCTTGAGTGCGAGTTGCAACGAAATCAGATCGTTGACGCCGCAGACTTCTCTGGCTGAATGCATAGAAAGTTGCGGTACCCCTACGTCAACCGTGTCAATGCCTAGTCGCGTAGCGGTAATTGGTCCAATTGTCGAACCACAAGGCATGTTGTTGCGAGAGACAAAGACTTGGTGCTTAACTTTCGCTTTCGAACAAGCAGAAATAAACATTGCAGCAGAAGTAGAGGAAGTTGCGTAACGTTGATTTGAATTCAATTTCAGCGCCGGGCCCTGATTGATGATTGGTCCGTGCGAAAGATCGTGTCGCTCTGGATAATTATGGTGCACGGCATGGGCATTATCGGCCGAAATGCATGACGAATTAGAAAGCGTTTCGAGAAAGCCAGTTCGTGAGATGCCTTGCACAGCGGCGATTTGTTCGAGAGAGTGCTCGAGGAGTGGGCCAGCTGCTCCGGTTGCACTTTCTGAACCAACCTCTTCATGATCAAAGAGTGCAACGACCTGGGTGGCTGCGCCAGATCGAGATTCAAGAAGTGCCGAGATGGCAGCCCAACATGAAGCCTGGTTGTCCAAGCGACCGCTAGCAATAAACGATGAATCAGCACCGACAACCGCGGCATTGTGTGTGTCAAAAAGTTGAGCGTCTATTTGAACTATGTCGCGAATTGTGCATTTTGTTTGTTGAGCGACCCAAGTCAAAAAACTTGGTGCTTTCTGAGCAGATGACCATGCAGGGCTGAGGTGTAGATGTTTGTCGAGAATTAATCCTCGCTCGTTAACCTCGCGATCGAGGTGCACTGCCAACTGCGAAATTCGCGCAACCGATGCGACTGACCTGAACAACTTAATGGCGCCTGACTTTAAGACGACGTGACCCGCGATGCCTAAATCTCGGTCAAGCCAGCTATTTAAAAGTGGACTGCCATAAATCTCGACCTGCAGAGTGTTGAAACCGAACCTTCGACCATCTGGATTCGGTTTGATTCGCAATCCTGGTGAATCAGTGTGTGCTCCGACGATTCGAAAACCATTTTTTGAAGTCTGCTTGCCATTTTTCCATGCGACGAGTGAACCGGCTCTAGCGATGAAACCCGACTGGCTGTTTTGTATTTCTTGGTTTGAATAGTCAACAAAGTTGGCTTGCAATAGCTTTGCCGTCAGATATGCAACTAAATGACGTGGCGTCGGAGACGAATCAAGTTGGCTGAGAATGCTCTCTACTTTTTGTTTGCTCATTTTGAAATGCTCTCCAATGAAATATCTTGTCCGAAGAAACTGCACGAGGTTGAGGAAAGCTCGCTTGGAGCGGCACTTTCAAGTTTCGCTATACAAATCGACAGTGCGTCTCTTTGCGTGAATGAGAAATACGCCAATACACCGAAGACTGCTAGAAGCAATATCTTAGAAATAAGTGAATTAACGAACTTAAGCACTATCAGCAGCCCGAATACGCTGAACGCAATCGTGCCTAGCCCAAGGTTCTTTGCGCTTTCAGAGTCGAGGTTGAACAAGTCCATGCATCTAGTGTGGCAGGAGTATGTCTAATCAACCAGTAAATCTTTCATCCAGTGGTCCACCCGAAACACAGCTGCCAAACTTCGACCC
>JANRBC010000063.1 GCA_030727685.1 Ilumatobacteraceae bacterium | reverse complement strand
GGTACCAAAACCTGCGGAAATCTCTGCACAAGTTGCACATCATCTGGCAGTGCCTGGCTAGTCGGCGAATTTGATGAGCTGCAAGCGAGAAGCGATGTCAGCGCGGAGCCGAAGCCGAGCGCAGAAACTGATCCATAAATAAACTGGCGACGGCTAATTTGAAGCACCGAGTTATCGTATTGCCTTGATAATCATCTACGATTGCAATATGGCAAAACCACCAGCGGCCATTGGGCCATATACACCAGTTGTTCGTGCAGGCGATTGGATAATTGTTTCAGGGCAACTTGGACTCAAAGACGGAGCAATCGTTAGTGGCGGAGTTCGTGCACAAACTGCGCAAGCAATTGAAAATTTGAAGGGCCAACTCAAATCAGTCGGCGCAACAATTAAAGATGTTAAAAAAACGATGTGTTTTTTGACCGACATGGATACGTTTACGACGTTTAACGATGCATACGTCGAAGGTTTTGGCACTTCGCGACCAGCGCGCAGCACGATTGGTGTTGCATCGTTGCCGGCAAATGGCGCCGTTGAGATTGAGGCTTGGGCTTACAAGCCTGAGAAATAATATGGCTGGCGCGATAATTCTCGTTTTGGCGCTTTTGGCGTTTCCGATTGTTGTCGGCTTGTCAACTGCAGGCATTGCTGCATTGCTCGGTCACTTGTTGTATCGCGATGCCGATGAACGACACGCGAAGAGCGAACTTCGCGAGCTAAATATCTGAATTCAGAACTCGCTGATCTCGTAATCGCGCACGCGTCGCTTGTAGCGACGATGGATAACAATCGAAGAGAAATTAGCGATGGCTGGGTCGCGATTACTGGTGGTTTTGTTTCGGCGATTGGCAGCGGTTTGCCGCCCGCAGCAAAACAAGTTGTTGATGCGACCGATTGTCTTGTAACACCAGGCTTGGTGAACACGCACCATCACCTTTATCAAAATTTAACGCGGGCGTTTCCGCCGATGACGAATGCGCCGCTGTTTGGTTGGTTGCAGACTTTGTATCCACTTTGGCGCACGCTTGACGAAGAGTCGGCAAATGTTTCGGCTTGGGTCGGCTTAGCCGAACTTGCGTTGTCGGGCTGCACAACTTCGACTGACCATCTTTATGTTCACCCTGCGGGTGCCGGCGATTTGTTAAGTGCCGAAATTGCCGCGGCGCGCGATATCGGCGTGCGTTTTCATCCAACACGTGGCTCGATGTCGTTGTCGATAAAAGATGGCGGATTGCCGCCCGACGATGTGGTGCAAGATCACGATGTGATTCTCGAAGAGTCGGCGCGCGCAGTTTCGACGCATCATGATCGCAGTCGTGGGGCGATGGTGCGTGTTGCGTTGGCGCCATGCTCGCCGTTTTCTGTGACGAAGAAGTTGATGATCGACTCGGCAGAGTTGGCGGAAAAACTTGATGTTCGATTGCACACGCATTTTGCCGAGAACTCAGAAGATGACGCATTTTCGCTGGCAACTTTTGGTTGTCGACCGATGGATTATCTCGAAGAAGTTGGCTGGTGTAGCGATCGCACGTGGCTCGCACATTGCGTGATGCCGAACCATGAAGAGATTCAGCGATTGGGTGCTGCACGAATTGGCGTTGCGCACTGTCCGAGTAGCAATCTGATTTTGTCGTCTGGTGTTGCGCCGGTTATCGATTTGATTGCCGCTGGCGTTCATGTTGGTATCGGGGTTGACGGCTCGTCGTCGGCTGATAGTGCATCGATGTGGCTCGAAGCACGCCAGGCGATGTTGCTCGCAAAACTGCGCAGTGGCGCTGGCGCGGGCACAGCGCGTATGGCGCTCGAGTGTGCCACGCGTGGCGGCGCAGGTTGTCTTGGTCGCATCGGCGAGATTGGTGAGTTGTCGGTCGGCAGTGTTGGTGATGTGGCTATTTGGTCGCTAACTGGCCCCGCGTTTGCTGGGGCGATTGCCGACCCGATTGAAGCGTGGTTGCGTTGCGGACCAGTCTCGGCGCGCGACACCATTGTGCACGGCAAACATGTTGTGCGTGACCATGCGATCGTTAGTGCAAAACTTGAATCGATGCTCAAATCTCACGCCAAACTCGCCCACCGCATGCAACAACACGCCACAAAGTAATTCGCGCAAAAAGCTTGTATCTCACTAACTAAAAGTGGGTCGCCAGGGGATCGAACCCTGGACCTGCGGATTAAAAGTCCGTCGCTCTACCAACTGAGCTAGCGACCCAAGTCGCTGTCAGGCTAGTTGATTATCAGCCAATTTGTTCAAGCCATTTTGCGACACAAGACCGACACGAGCCTCGAGCAATAACTCATTCGGCACACCTACAGATGCTTGACTGAGTGAATGCGGTTTCTTCCCCAACTCAACGCAAATCGCCGCACAATTCTCTTGGCAACATGGGGTCTATTTGCAGGCCTAACTTTTCTGATGATTTCGGCGGGCAGCTTCAGCACATTGCTTGGCATCCGAGCCGAACTCAAAAAATTGCCAACAATCATTAGCGGTGGAATCACCACCGCCTACTACGCGGGTTTCTTGGTTGGGTCTTGGTATTCACTTCGCGCGCTTCGAAGCGTCGGTCACATTCGCGTCTACGCCGCACTGGCGTCATTGCTCAGTGCATCAATACTTGTCACCGGTCTGTTCGAATCTCCCATCATTTGGCTAATCATGCGAGTCAGCACCGGCTTTTGTTTAGCCGGGCTTTATGTTGTTGCCGAATCGTGGCTCAACGGCATGGCAAAAAATCACTACCGCGGTCGATTACTCGCGATCTACAACGTCGTCACAATTGGCGCATGGGGTGCAGGTCAATTGTTAGTTTTCAATTTCGATGCGCGCAATCTGAGTGGATTCGCATTTGCGGCGATCGTTGCATCACTCGCGGTAATTCCAATTTCGATTTCTGAGCAAGCGGCCGCACCTGAAATCGAGAATCACCTACATCTCAGTTTGCGTGAGCTTGCAAAAATTGTGCCAACTGGTGCTGGAACAATTTTGCTTGTCGGTCTTGCCCACGGCGGTGTTCTCGGCATGGCAGTGATTCACGCAACGCGCGAGGGTCTCAGCATTGGGCGCATTGGCATCCTTGTTGCGGTGCTTCAACTTGGTGGCATGGCACTGACTTGGCCAATATCTTCGGCGTCAGACGACATAGATCGTCGCATCATTGGATTGTTGTGCTGCCTTGCGGTCATGGGTCTCGGCGCCGTCATGCTCACTCAACCAACCGGCAACAACTGGACAATTCTTTTGTTGTTTGCAATCGGTGGTTTTAGTTTTCCGCTTTATGCAATTGGCGGTGCGTACACCAATGACTGGGTTTCGCCCGAACAAATGGGGGCTGCAGCATCGCAACTTGTAACGCTTTATGGCCTGGGTGCCATGATTGGGCCACTCGCTGCTGCGCCGTTTCTTGACATCATCGGCACACAGGGTTTTGCGTGGTCAATTATTGCGCTGCACGCAGTCGTGTTGTTGTTTTTGATCTATCGCATTCGCGCCTGGCATGCACCAATGACAACGAAGCACTGGGACGACGTGTCATTTCACGGACGCGCGTTTTTTATTCCTGCGACAATTGTTTCGCTCGGCGTTAACCGACGCGGGCAATCAGAACGCCAACGCCGGCAAATTGCAGAGCAACAGCAACAACAGTGAACACATGCCACACTTCGTGGTAGCCAAACACGTGTGGTCGAAGTTGTGGGCGCTGCAAATAAAACAAGATTGCGCCAACAGTAAACACGATGCCGCCGAGTGCGAACAGCAACAGGCTGGTGAAGCCGGCACGGTGATGCGCCCACGGCAGAATAATCAGCGCCGCCCAACCAATGATCAAATACATTGCGCCTGATGTTTTGTGAGCCCGCCATGTAATTTTCAGCGCGATGCCAAGAAACGCGGCGCACCAAATCCCAATCAAAAATGCAACGCCGACATTGCGTGGCAGTGCGAGCAAACAGACCGGGGTGTAGGTGCCGGCGATCAACACGTAAACCATTGCGTGATCAAGTTGGCGCATGGTGCGCTGCGAGCGTTGTGTGCGCGTGAACAAGTGATACGACGCAGATGTCGAAAACAGCGCAAGTAACGATGCGACGTACACGAACACTGCCACCCGAGGTAAACCGCTCGGTGTGACGAGTGTGAGAATGATGCCCGCCGGGATCACGACTGCAACTGCACCACCGTGAATGCGCCCGCGCCAACGAGGTCGCCATTTGCCGATTGCGTGCTGAAACACGGGAACATGCGGCACTCGCGTACCTCCTAGCGAAATCGTAGTCAGCGCAACTAGCGATTAGTTGTTTTGCGCAAGAACTTCGCTGCAGGGTTTGATTTCGAAATACAGACCGAGATCGCGTGTCACTAAGGCTTGCAAATACGAAGTATCTGACTTCAATATCAAAGCCGACCCAGACGGCAAAGCCTCACAACCCGGTCGATCAGTTGGGATGCCAGCAAGCGTCATAAAGCCATTCCACTCGTAGCCACGAAACCTCGATTCGCGACCGTTAAAGCGCTCAGTTTGATCTTTGACCGATGCGATCTCGACTACGGCTTTTGTTGTTTTGAACAACTCGACAAGCTGTTCTTGTTTATGTGACTGCAAGAAATATTGTGAACCCCAAAACATGTTTAGCGCTACCGAAATCACTAAAACTGTCGAGACAACAATGTTCTTGCCTCTCCATTTCAATAACTCATTGAGGCCAACAACGCTGAGAGCCAAGCCGAGTGGCATCAACAATTGATGTCGACTGCGCCAATCAGCCCGAAATTCAAAAACCGTTATATACGCCGGACGACCTGCGTATCCGACATAAAGTTCCCCCGCAAAGTATGGAAATAAAGCAAGTGCAGTAATCGAAAACCCGACAACTAGCAACACTAAACCCAACGGGTTTCTTAACTTCTTGAGTCTTCGCACGCCGATAATCGACAAGCCCACTAAGCCGACCAATACCAGCCATAGACCCGTCATAACCCCAGCCCGAGTTGGTTGTTGATAGTCCTGCCAACTCTGGCTTGGCGGCCAAAACACTGACCGAGAAATCACGTATAGCACCGGCAAAACAGCAATCACCGAAAATTGAAAATGAACGAGGCTCAATTTCTTCAGGTCTAACAACCTTGCACGATTAAGCCAACCGAAGTGCAAAAACGGCAACAATACAAAAAACAAAAAACTGTGAGTCTTGAAACTCAAAAACAAAATCACACACGCCAAAACAAAACTCTTTGTCGACTTATAACGCACCAACACAAACCAACCCAGATAAAACAAAAAATACGACGTCGTATA
>JANRBC010000062.1 GCA_030727685.1 Ilumatobacteraceae bacterium | reverse complement strand
CCATTTACACGGGTGAACATTTTTTGCCCGTCATAATGGTCAACCGAAGGCACGAATCGCCTAAATATTTTCATCGTGCGCATCTCTGATGGATCGCCATCATGATCGCCCCCTTTGAATATTTTTATGCCTGTATAGATAAGGAACACTCCGAAAACCAGCAACAAGAATTGAAACCGCGTGATTACTGCGACGCCGACGATGATGAACACGAATCGCAAAACGAGCGCGCCGAAAATTCCCCAAAATAGTGTGCGATGTTGATATTCACGTGGCACCTTGAAGTGAGCAAAAATCATCGCCCAAACGAAAACGTTGTCGACCGAGAGACTCTTTTCGATCAAATAACCCGAGAGATATTCGATTGCCGACGACGCGCCCTTGCCTTGGTCAGCAAACATCCAAGCGATTACGCCGGTGAATGCAAGACCAAGCCCAATCCAAATGGCACTCTCTAAAGCCGCCTCGCGAATACCGATGACATGGGCCTTGCGATGAAACACCAACAAATCGATCATCAGCGCGCCAGCGATAACGACCAGCAACATCGGCCAACCCCACGACGGGATTACAACGTCAACGAAATTTTCTTTTTCTGTACCTGCGGCAAACAACATATTCAACATGTGTAACTAGCTGGACCTTTCGGGTGATGAACCGCAACTTTTGTTTCGGTTTTACTTCCCCCGATGATCGCTTACCAATCGGCAAGTCGGGCTATGCCTACATACTAAATCATCCACCACCCCGCCACCAACCACCCCACCACACATCGCAATCTTCAATGCGGCACTTGACCACTCAATGGTGAGCAAGTGAAATGTGTCTGGTTATTTGGTTTCGGTTTTGAGGCCACCGATTATTGATTGGGCGGCGGCGAGACGTGCAATCGGAATGCGATACGGCGAGCACGACACATAGTCAAGACCAGCACGGTAGAACAAAGCGATCGACTCGGGGTCGCCACCATGCTCACCACAAACACCGAGCTTCAACTTGCGCTTAGCCTTGCGACCACGCTTGGCAGCGATCTCAACAAGTTCGCCGACACCAGTCTGATCAATCGTCTCGAACGGGTTTCGCTTAAGCAAACCAGCCTCAAGATACGCAGGCATCATTCGACTCTCGACATCGTCGCGCGAAAAACCAAAAGTCATCTGCGTCAAGTCGTTCGTGCCAAAGCTAAAGAAATCAGCATGCTCAGCGAGCTCGTCTGCACGCAAAGCCGCACGCGGCGTCTCAATCATCGTGCCGATCGTGACTTTCGGTCGTGTGATCTTCTTGCCTCGCGCGCCACGCTTGCCAAGACCAGCACCTTTATCTTTCAATCGCGACGAGTGCTCAACAAGAACACCCTCAACCCACGATCGCGCAAGGGCCAACTCTTCACGAGTAACCGTCAACGGAATCATCACTTCAACGATCGGCTCGTAGCCCTCGTCTGCAACCTGATCAGCAGCCTGCATCAACGCACGCACCTGCATCGCATAAAGACCTGGCTTAATTACACCGAGTCGAACACCACGAGTTCCGAGCATCGGATTAACCTCTGCCCAATCGTGCGCCGCGCGCAACAACTTGCGTTCTTGCTCGTCGAGACCACTCGTCGCTGCCTTAATCTCGAGTTCGTCGACATTCGGCAAAAACTCGTGCAACGGTGGGTCTAACAATCGCACGGTTACTGGCAGACCAGACATCGCTCGCAACAACGAAGCAAAGTCTTCTTTTTGCACCGCGCGCAAATCTTCAAGCGCCGCCATCTCTTCAGCAGGCGTGCTCGCCAAAATCATTCGACGCACAACCGGCAACCGATCAGGCGCCAAGAACATGTGCTCAGTGCGGCACAAACCAATGCCCTCTGCACCATATTCGCGCGCCTTCAAAGCGTCTTCAGCCGTGTCTGCATTCGCGCGCACTGCGAGTTTGCCTTTGCGAAATTCGTCAGCCCATTTCAAAATAGTTTGAAACTCTTTCGTCGGCTCAGCAGCAGTTAACTGCATTGCGCCAAGCATCACTTCACCAGTTGTGCCGTCGAGCGAAATCACATCGCCTTCACGAACAACTACATCGCCAGCGCGAAACATCTTGCCATCAATCTGCACTGCATCAGCACCAACAACAGCAGGTGTTCCCCAACCGCGCGCAACAACTGCTGCGTGACTTACGAGTCCGCCGCGCGAAGTCAAAATACCTTTTGCAACCATCATGCCGTGCACGTCTTCGGGGCTGGTCTCGCTGCGCACCAAAATCACTGCCTCGCCACTCTTGGCAGCAGCTTCGGCATCATCGGCCGTGAAATAAACTTTGCCCACCGCAGCACCAGGCGACGCCGCCAAACCCTTAGCAACTGCCTTCGTCTTATTAGTAAATTGCGGATGCAAAACCTGATCTAAATGTTCTGCATTCACTCGCATCAGCGCTTCTTTTTTGGTGATCTTCCATGACTGCTTGCCTTTTCCTGTTCCGGCGGTCATATCAACAGCCATCTTCAGCGCTGCGGCACCAGTGCGCTTGCCGACGCGAGTCTGCAACATCCACAACTTGCCCTGATCAATTGTGAACTCGGTGTCACACATGTCGTGGTAGTGACGCTCGAGCCGATCGAAGATCGCCAACAACTCTTTGTGCACACTCGGAAACTGACGCTTCAGTGCATCAAGATCTTCAGTGTTGCGAATGCCAGCAACAACATCTTCGCCTTGCGCATTAATTAAATAGTCGCCATATGGTTTGTTTTCACCAGTCGCCGCATTGCGCGTGAAGCCAACGCCCGTACCCGAGTTGTTGTCACGATTGCCGAACACCATCGCCTGCACATTGACCGCAGTGCCGAGGTCGTGGCTAATTTTTTCGCGCACGCGATATGCAATCGCTCGAGCGCCATTCCATGAGCGAAACACCGCTTCAACAGCACCGCGCAATTGCTTAACCGGCTCTTGAGGAAACTCTTTGCCTGTTTCAGCCTTGACTACCGACTTAAATATCTCGCAAAGCGCCTTCAACGAACTCGCCGACAACGCCGCATCGCTTGTGATGCCAGCAGACTTCTTTGCATCTTCAAACGGATGCTCAAATTTCGCGCCGTCAATGCCCAAAACAATTCGCCCGTACATCGCAATAAATCGGCGATAGCTGTCGTATGCAAATCGCTCGTCGTTGGTCGACTTCGCTATACCTTGCACACTGCGATCGTTGAGACCCAAGTTCAAGACTGTGTCCATCATGCCCGGCATCGAGAACTTCGCGCCCGATCGCACCGACACCAACAACGGGTTCATCGGGTCACCAAGCTTGGCCCCCATCTTCTTCTCAAGTTGCGCAACGTGCGTCGCCAATTCTTTGTCGAGAGTTTTCGGCCAGCCGCCCTTCATATAGGCGCGACACGCATCTGTTGTCACCGTAAAACCGTGCGGCACCGGCAACTTCAGCACGCTCATCATTTCGGCGAGGTTCGCACCCTTTCCGCCGAGCAAATCTTTCATGCTCATTGGTGCGCGACGGTGTTTGTGATCGAATGCAAAGATAAAAGGCATACTGCAGTTTACGCGCCAATCTCGATTGAACGGCTGTCCGCCGATCGTTTGATCAAAGCCAATCCAAATTCTTGGCAAACACTCGTATACATACCAATCTCTTCGCCGTTGAGCACAACTGGTGCACCGGCACTTGCGCCTACTTCAGCACGAATCAAACGCAATTGTCGCGGGGCGGTCGCACCACGTGAGTCCATTCGCTCAACCAACTCTTGCCCCGGATAGCAACCCTTCGTAAAACTCACCGCGCAATCGGTCAATCCAGTTTCTGCGGGCATCGAGTTCGTCGTCATATCAACACCCATCGTCGGCCACTTCGCCATCACACGCGCCAATTCAAAATCTTCAGTCGAGCCTTGGCGCAAATCGCCCACAACAAATTCGCTTGCCACAAAATCAACTGCGCAATCGTTTTCTCGCCACGCTGACAACGCCGAGTTGCGCGCCAAATGTTCAGCATAATTAGTTGCGGATAAACCTCTCACCGCCACGAACCTTTGCGCACCACTTGAGATCTCACATTTGATGCGAATCTTGAACCGAGACAACCTAGTCGCCGAAACTTCACCAAAACCCGCATCGCAATCTAAAACAAAGTCTTCATCAGACTTGCAATGCACACGCAACAACGAAGTGATCTTGCCCGTCGGCTCAAGCAACAGGCTGTATTGCGACTCGCCAACCTTTAACGACGCAACATCATTGGCTAATTGCGAATGCAAAAACTTTCGCGCATCACTGCCACGCACATTCAGCACATCGCGATCATGTTCGACGTAAAATCCAGTCATTTTGCACGCACCGCACTAGTCGCTTGTGCCTGCTCGCGTGCCTGCTCGCGTGCCTTCGTCATTCGCCGCGCCGCCGGAATCGCCGCAATCAAAGCCGCTGCTTTATTTCGGCACTCAAGACTCTCTTCACTTGCAACACTGTCAGCGACTATTCCTGCACCCGCTTGCAGCGTTGCACCATGATCACCGACAAACATCGTGCGAATCGCAATCGCTGTATCGAGGTTGCCTGAAAAATCTACATAGCCAACAACGCCTGCATACGGCCCACGTTTTGTTGGTTCGAGCGCGTCAATAATTTGCATCGCTCGCACTTTCGGCGCACCACTAACAGTGCCCGCAGGCAAAGTCGCACGCAACACATCTACTGGCCCGAGACCAGCACGTAAAGTGCCAGAGACCTGCGAAGTCAAATGCATCACGTGGCTATATCGCTCAAGGGTCATAAATTCGTCAACATTCATCGTGCCAAATTCGGCGACGCGACCAACATCGTTGCGCGCCAAGTCAACGAGCATCACATGCTCGGCGCGCTCTTTGGGATTCTCTTTTAATTCACCCGCCAACTTGCGATCTTGCTCGTCATCTACTCCGCGTTTACGTGTGCCAGCAATCGGTCGACTCACAACGCGACCGTTGCGCAACTGCACCATCGGCTCAGGCGACGAGCCCACGATCGTCACATCATCATGTTTCACGTAATACATGTATGGGCTCGGATTTATCTGTCGCAACACTCGATATACATCGAACGCATCAGCATCAAGTTGCACGTCAAATCGCTGCGACAACACAACCTGAAAAATATCCCCTGCACGAATGTGATCTTTTGCAACTTCAACAGCGCGCTCATACATGCCACCAGGCATTGACGATTCAACTTTCAACGTGTCATCACGCAATGGTGGCTCAACTGGCGTATGCACAACAGGCCGCGACAAGTCTTCGACACCTTTATATACGCGGATAATCGCTGCGTCATACGCCGCGTCTCGCG
>JANRBC010000061.1 GCA_030727685.1 Ilumatobacteraceae bacterium | reverse complement strand
CCAAGATCGGAATGAAGAACCTCGCATACAACATGCGACGGCTGGCGCAACTGCAAGTGGCGCGGGCGTGGCTGGGGTTGGCGCGGGGGGTTGGGTGCAGACCTCTGACCAAAAACAGCGCGAGGTTGAGGCGATTCTCGATGAGTTAGACCGTCTCGAAGAGCAGATGGACCAATTGGCCGAAGACTACGCCGAAGCGCTGAACGACGGCATTGAACTTGACAAAGAAATCGCCGCAACCGAGGTGCGAATCAAAGCCAAAGGGATCGAACTTGTCGCAATGCAAGCACAATTACAAAACGTCGCTTTGAAAACTTTCGTCGGTAAATCAGTTTCAAGCAGTTTGGCCAGCATTTTGAGTTCGACAGGCACTCTGTCTGATGCAGTGCGTCGATCGTATTTGACATCGGTTGCTCTTAATACCGGAGTAAGCGGCCTTGACGAATTGCAAGGCATCATCGACGACATTGCGCGTGAACGCAAACAACTTGAATCTCAGCGCACTCGTAAAGGTGGCATTGCCGACTACGCAAAGAAGCGACTCGCAGCTGCCCAAGCCAGTGCAAATGTTTACATAGAAAGACAAGCCAAGGCT
Source organism: Ilumatobacteraceae bacterium (assembly GCA_030727685.1). Classification (GTDB taxonomy): domain Bacteria; phylum Actinomycetota; class Acidimicrobiia; order Acidimicrobiales; family Ilumatobacteraceae; genus BACL27. Next base: position 4,749 of record JANRBC010000061.1, on the reverse strand, counting down.
TTACGTGATCTTGGCGACTTGTTGCGCAACGAGCAAAGTCGTCGTGCCAAAGCAGCACTTGAAGACGCAACTCGGCAAGCAAAAGAGTTTACGAAAACTAAGTACTCGAATATTCCGGCGCCATCAACAACAGCAGGAGTTGCAGTCAAAGCAGCGCTTTCGCAAATCGGCGTCACCTATAAATTCGGTGCGCTTTCGCCTGGAGTGGCATTCGACTGTTCTGGATTAATGGTGTATGCCTGGGCAAAGGCCGGCGTGAGTATTCCGAGGTCGTCGCGATCGCAGTACGGGGCACTGACGAGAATTCCGACTGGGGCAGCGCAGCCTGGTGACTTGATCTTCACTCGAAACCCGGTTGGACACGTCGGCATGTACCTCGGAAACGGGCAGATGATCGCGGCGCCACGCACTGGCGACGTCGTCAAGGTTTACGCCGTCAGTTGGTCGAAAGTAACTGGTGTAGGTCGACCTAAATAATTTCTGTGCGTGAGTTGGGTGTAAGTTTGTTGCAGTGAATAATTGGTCGCAGTCGAAGTTTTCAAGTGGTGGTGTAACCCACGAAACTTTTCGCAAAGGATCTGGACCAGTAGTAATTATCGTTCACGAGATACCTGGCATCACACCGGCAGTCGAAAAATTTGCAAACGAAGTTGTCGCTGCGGGTTTCACTGTGGTCATGCCACTGTTAGTTGGCAACTTCGGTGAACCACCGAGCGGCAGATATATGGCGAGCTCTGCGGCAAAAGTATGCATTTCGCGCGAGTTCACAACGATGGCGCTGAACAAGACGTCGCCGATTATTTCGTGGCTACGCGAACTTGCAAAATATTTGCACGCTGAAGTTGGCGGCAAAGGTGTTGGGGCAGTCGGCATGTGTTTTAGCGGCGGTTTTGCCCTCGGCATGATGGTCGACGACATAATGTTGGCGCCAGTTTTATCGCAACCGAGTTTGCCGTTTGCGTTAGGCGCAAAACGCTCGGCAGATCTCAACTTGTCTGAGCAAGATACGCACCGAATAACGCAACGAGCAGAAGCTGGTTGTCAGGTTTTGGGTTTGCGTTATTCAGGTGATCGACTTGTCGGCACACGATTCGCCGAACTACACAAATTGCTTGGTGATTCGTTTATTGCAGTTGAGTTTGAATCGACTGCAAAGTCAGATCACTCGGTATTGACCGAACAACGCCAAGAACTAGGTGTTCAACGCGTGCTTGAGTTTTTGAAGTCAAAATTGCTCTAAGACTCGCACTTTAAATTGCGGGTCTTTGAACGACTTGAGCGCCTTTACCGGGTCATTTCGGTTAAGTAACAAGTGTCTGGCGAGGCGTCCCTTGGCTGCTTTTGCGTCATGACCGCCCGCCTTGCCAGATTTTGTTGCTAAGTCAACGTGTAAATAACTTTTAATCAACTCGCTGTCAGCAACGAATGCCGCTGAGTGCTCTTGGGGTAGCAAACTAATGACGACTGCACCCGCACAATATTTATTGAGCGCACTCGAAAGTTCGCCGCGCCACCACGAAGAAAGTTTGCCCATTGGCGCAAGACTTGCGCCGATTTTTAGGCGGTAGTCGGGTGTTGGGTCGCCGGCTGCAACTAGGCCAAGCAAACCAGAAACGATGACGATATTTTTGGCAGCAATTTTTTGCAGCGCGAGAGGCAGCGAACCGAGATCAAGATGATCCCAAACGACGCCTGTGTAACGTTGCGATGCAGGCAAAGTTTTGGCGCCACGCACAGTGATGTTTGCTTGTTGTGCTCGCGCGAGATGTGCGCCCGAAACACCAAGAAGTTTTGGAGACCCGCCTCGTGCTTGTTTTAACGCCGCAATAACACTTGCGCGTTGTTTGCCAAGTGACTTGCCGAAAGTGCCACTCGATTCTGCGAACTTCGTGCCAGTTTTGCCAGACTCAGCCTTGCCTTCAGACGGCGGAAGCAAAATAATTAGTTTTTTCTCTGCAGCCATGAATCATGATTCTGCCTGATGACGCGCCGTAATAGTCGCATACGGTGCGCCTAGTCTGCAGGGGTGGTGTCAGAGCAAAAGTCATTAGATATAGCGTCGCTCAACCCTGACCAGCAAGACGCAGTGCTGCACCCAAGCGGGCCGTTGCTCGTCGTCGCTGGTGCGGGTTCGGGCAAGACACGAGTTTTGACTCATCGCGTGGCTCACCTTATTAATCAAGGCACGCACCCGATGCGAATTTTGGCGATTACTTTCACCAACAAGGCGGCTGGTGAAATGCGCGAGCGTGTCGAAGCACTTGTCGGCAAAGTTGCCGAGCGAATGTGGGTGAGCACATTTCACGCCGCATGTGTGCGAATTTTGCGGATGCAAGCCGAGCAGATTGGTTACCCGAAGACATTTTCGATTTACGATCAATCAGACGCACAGCGCCTGGTGGGCTATGTCGTTCGTGATCGCGGATTAGATGCCAAGCGGTTTCCGGCGCGCGGAGTGCATGCTCGAATCAGTTTGTGGAAAAACGAGTTGATTTCGCCAGACCAGGCGTTGCTTAACGCCGACAATGTGTTCGACACCAAATACGCAGAGATTTATCGTGAATATCAATCGCGACTATTGAGAGCTGGCGCGATGGATTTCGACGATTTGCTGATCAACACCGTAAAACTATTTCGCGAGCACAAAGATGTTTTGGCTCAATTTCAACAACGCTTCGAACACATTTTGATCGACGAATATCAAGACACGAACATTGCCCAAAACGAAATTGTGTTGATGTTGGCTGACGCACATCACAATGTCTGCGTTGTTGGTGACACCGATCAGTCTGTATACCGATTTCGCGGCGCCGACTTCAGAAACATTTTGCAGTTTGAAACGGCGTTTCCTGAAGTGACGGTTGTTGTGCTGGCGCAGAACTATCGCAGCACACAAACAATTTTAGATGCTGCTAACGCAGTGATAACCAACAATGCCGAGCGCAAGCCCAAAGAATTATGGACAGAACTGGGCAAGGGCGATCGTGTTGTGCGGTTTTATGCCGACGACGAATATCACGAAGCAAATTGGGTGATCTCGCAGTTGTCAAAAATGAAAAAGAGTCACGAGCACGAGTGGCGAGAGATGGCTGTTTTCTATCGCACCAATGCCCAGAGCCGAATTTTAGAAGAGAGCCTGATGCAGGCCGGCGTGCCCTACAAAGTAATTGGCGGCACTCGTTTCTATGATCGGCGCGAAATCAAAGATGCTTTGGCATACATTCGCTGCGCGGCGAACCCACTTGATGAAGTCAGCTTGAAGCGAATTTTGAATGTGCCTAAGCGTGGCATTGGTGACACGACAGTTGATCGCCTCGACGCATATGCAACTAAAGAAAACATTGCGTTTGCGCTCGCGTTGCGCCGTACGGCAGATGCTGGCATCGGCGCTGCAGCCGCTAAAGGCATTGCCAGTTTTGTCGCGCTAATCGATGATCTTGAATCGCGAATGGGTCAAGGACCAGGGCCGGTGTTGCGCCACGCACTTGAAGCCAGTGGTTATTTGAGCGAACTGCAAGCCGAGGGCACGGTCGAATCAGATGGCCGATATGAAAACTTGGCTGAACTAATCGGCAGTGCGAGCGAGTTCACACAAGTCGATGAATTTTTAGAGCAAGTCGCACTAGTTGCAGACACCGATCAACTCGATTCAGATAACCATGTCACATTGATGACTTTGCATTCAGCCAAGGGCCTTGAGTTTGAGGCAGTTTTCATCGTTGGCATGGAAGAAGGCATTTTTCCACACAGTCGCGCACTGGTTGACCAAAACGAACTCGAAGAAGAGCGTCGCTTGGCATATGTGGGCATCACGCGAGCCAAGCAAAAATTGTTTCTTACGCACGCCTGGAGTCGCAATCTATATGGCTCGACTCAATACAACCCGCCATCACGTTTCTTGGATGAGATACCCGGCGAATTGTTGCAACGCGAAGGAAGCACAGATTCGGGCGCTGATGAAGGTCGTGGCAGTTATCGTCCACGGCCCGATCAAAACACTGGCAAAAAAATTGAGTGGACTCGGGCGACGGTGCCAAAGTATCGACGCGACGGCGATGCGGTTGGCGATTTGACTGGTGCTAACTCGGGTTTGAAAGTTGGCGACGATGTTGAACATCCGTCATTCGGAGAAGGCGTGATTATTAACATTCGTGGGTCTGGTGAATCAGTCGAAGCGACAATCGAGTTCGTCAACCATGGCAAAAAGCATTTGGCATTGGCGTGGGCGCCACTCAAAAAAATAAATTAACGAACTAAATAATTTTTAGTCGGCACGCAAATCAATTAGCAGCGTGCGCAAATTTTCGACAATCGGTCGAACATCAAGCGGAAGTTGCAATTGCTCAACACCAAGTGTGCGACCCTCGCAATCTTTAAACTCTCGTGAGTTGACAATGTGCTCGACAAGGCATCCTTCGCCACGGTCGGCGGGGTAGGCATAATAAACCTGCCATCCCTTGGCTGGGTTGTCGCCGGTATGGTCGATAACAATAGAACGCTTGCCAGTTGAGTCGCGTAAATCGGGGTAAAGAATTGGGCCACCCTCGTTGACCAATCGTGCGATGTCATCCACGCGTCCGATCTCGAAAGTTTTTGCAACCGTCTCGGGGTTTTGTTCGCGATTATCGGTGGCCAAGCTGGCAAAAATCCATGTAACGCCAAACAAAATAGCGAATCCGAGAATGCCCCCGACTACTGGCGCAACGGCGCGCATGATTGGCGATGTGAATTGGATACGGCGCATGTCGT
>JANRBC010000060.1 GCA_030727685.1 Ilumatobacteraceae bacterium | reverse complement strand
TAGAGCAACTTTGCACCGTGGCGAATAATGCCGCCGTATTCTTGGTCGACTCCTGGCAAGAAACCAGGCACGTCAACAAAAGTAACTAATGGAATATTGAACGCGTCGCAGGTGCGCACGAACCGCGCCGCTTTTTCGCTCGACTCGATGTCAAGCACACCAGCCAAAACCATCGGCTGATTGCCGACGATGCCAACTGTTTTGCCATCGAGGCGCGAAAAACCACAGACAATGCTTTTTGCCCAGTGCGGAAAGTATTCAAAAAATTCGCCGTCATCAACGACTTCAGCGATCACATTTTTCATGTCGTATGGCTGGTTGGCCGACGGTGGCAAAATCGTTCGCAACGATTCGCACTGACGCATCGGATCGTCGGTCGGTGCAACAGACGGTGCGTCGGCCATGTTGTTTTGTGGCAAGAAACTGAGCAAATAGCGCACATCTTCTAGACATGCTTTTTCGTCGGCCGAAACAAAAGTTGCCACACCGCTCTTTGATGCGTGACTCATCGCGCCACCGAGTTCTTCGAGTGTCACATCTTCGCCCGTTACGGTCTTGACAACATCAGGACCAGTAATAAACATGTGGCTCGTTTCGCGCACCATGAAAATAAAGTCAGTCATCGCGGGCGAATAAACCGCACCACCAGCACACGGTCCGAGCACGACACTGATCTGCGGAATTACACCCGACGATTGAACGTTGCGGTGAAAAATTCCGCCGTAACTTGCCAGAGAAACAACGCCTTCTTGAATGCGAGCACCCGCACCGTCATTTAAACCAATCAACGGCGCGCCAACTTTGAGGGCGAGATCCATCAATTTGTGAATCTTTTCAGCAAACACTTCGCCGAGCGCACCACCAAACACGGTGAAGTCTTGGCTAAAAACAAAAATTTTGCGGCCGTCGATTGTTCCCCAACCGGTTATCACACCATCTGTATATGGGTGTTCTTCAAGACCGGCAGCGTGCGCGCGATGGCGTGCCAACAAGTCAAGTTCGTGAAAACTTCCTTCGTCGAGCAAAGCATCAATTCTCTCGCGGGCAAGCAATTTGCCTTTTTCGTGTTGGCGTTCGATCGACCGCGGCGACCCTGCAGTAAATGCGGCTGCTTTGCGGGCCTTGAGGTCGGCGAGTTTTGCATCCATTGAATTGCTATTCACAGAACTCACGATACTTGCCTAGAGCCTTGCGACTCAGCCCGCCAATTAACCGCCAATAGTTGTAGCGGTTGGCAGGGTCGTTGTGGTTTGAGCATCGGGTGCTTGCGTCACTGCCAGTGTTGTTGCCAGCGGCGTCAAATCACCAGTTGTTGTCGTGCCTGAAACTTCGATATTCCAAATGCCGGGCGCATTAAGGATGAACGACCCGTCGCCCGCAACAATCGCCGCGCCCGGGCGAGTTAACGGAACATTGATTTGAATTCCGGAGTAACCGATCGCTTGGGGCACCATCTTCACTGCGAAGTTATTGATTCGCCGCGGCTCAATCAGTTCGATGCGCATCGCGTTAGTGCCTGTGACACCAGGTGTCAGCGAGATAACGACATGAAAGCGATCGTTTTTTAATTCTTCACGGAAAGAATAAATCGCCGAAGAGGTTCGAACTTCTGCTTTTGCTTTAGGCGGTGTTGTTGCGACCATCCATGAGGTAAACATCAACGCGACAAGCGCAAACACGAGTTCAACCGACACCGCGCGACGCAATCGCCAAGCCATTCGGCCAGACAAATTGTCGCCATCTAACAGTCGCTGAGCAACAAAATTTTTGAGCAGCAATGTAATGAACACCATCACCGAGACGAAAATTACTTTGAGCACACCAATGCGACCGTGTCCGCTCGTGAAAATTGACGAGCCATCTAATAGATAGACAAGCAACGCGCCAGTGAACGCAGTGACACCAAATGCCCACATGGCTTGTTTTGCAAATGCTCGCACGGCACTAACTAAGTCAGATGTGCCTGGACCGATTAGCACCACGCGTGAGAGCAACAGCAAGCCACCGATCCAATAAGCCATCGAGATCGCATGAATGATGCCAAGTACATAACTAAAGAGTGCGACGTCCTGTCCGAGACGCGAGAGACCAAGCGTGCTGATCATAGAAATCAAAATTGAAGCGGCAAGAAATTGCGACGCCGGATCGTTGATGCGCTCTGGGTTCATGGCGACCCAACCGCAAGCCAAAATTAAAACGAATCGCAAAATCAAAATTGCGCCGCTACCTGTATCTAATGCACCGAACCAACCGAACGGATTCATTGATGCGACAAATCCTTGTGACTCTGCACGCATTGTCGACAGCACAAGTACGAAAAACATATTTATCGCACACGCGATCCACACAAGACGCATGTATCGAAGAGTTACGCCGTACGTCGGGCCCTCGGGCCAAGCAGTGACGATCAGTGCGATTCCGCCGAAAAGTGCCGACATTAATAGGTACTCAAGAACTCGCAGCAAACCGAGAACGCCACCAACTCGTGGTCCTGCTTCTTGCTGCTCGATTGTTTCACCGATAATTGTTGGAGCACTTGGCGTGCCAGATGTTGCATCTGCACCTTCAGTAGCGCCAGCGATTGTTGTTTGTATTTCGACTGCCGATGTAAAACTAAATGAGCCAAGACTTTTATCGGGAAGCGCCCAACTCACGGTGCAAAGTCCAGAAGGCGGAATCTGCGTCAGTGCTGCCGAGACGGTTTTGAAATCAGTTCCAAGTTGTGGCACACCGAGACCGACAAGCGTGCCGTTGCACGCCAATGAAAGCCCCATTGCAGTGACGACTTCAGGGTTGGCCAAAGGGTTTTGAAAAACTAATTGCAATTGAGTGGGCGGCACCGAAACAACTTGGTTTGCCGCAGGGTTTGACGAACTGAGTTGATTCTGACCAGAAACTGAGGCATTGGCTATTGAGCCGAAAAACCCGACAATCATCCCGAGCCCGATTAACCCGGCCAAAGCCGAGAATTTAGCGGGTTGTTTTGATTTCAAGATTGTCATGGACGTATATAAAGAGTAGTTAATTATGGGGCGTAGGCATGGTGAACCACCCCATAGGTAGGCTCGCTACGAAATGGCAACCCAATCTCTGTATCGCCGGTATCGGCCTCGTCGCTTCGACGAACTCAAAGGCCAAGACCATGTTGTGCGCGCGTTGCGCAATGCGGTGATCAACAATCGCGAAGGCCAGGCATATTTATTTTCAGGACCAAGAGGCACGGGCAAAACTTCTACAGCGAGAATTTTGGCGAAAGTTCTCAATTGCGAGAAGTTGAAAGATGGTGAACCTTGCGGAAAATGTAATTCGTGTTTGTCTATTGATGCTGGTTCTAGTTACGACGTGCTCGAACTTGATGCGGCAAGCAACAACGGCGTCGACAACATGCGCGACTTAATCGAGCGCGCGGCACTCGGCAACCCGGGTCGACACCGGGTTTTTATCTTGGACGAAGTGCACATGTTGTCGAAGCCGGCCGAAGCTGCGTTGCTCAAAACTCTCGAAGAGCCACCCGATCATGTTGTTTTTGTTTTGGCGACGACTGATCCGCAAAAAGTTAGCGAAACAATTCGCAGTCGAACACAACACTTACAGTTTCATCTTTTACCACTTCAAGAGCTCAAAGAACATGTTCGTTGGGTTGTTGCCGACGCCAAACTTGTCGTCAGCGAAGACGCCATCGATCGCGTAGTGCAACTCGGCGCAGGCTCGGTGCGCGACACACTGTCGGCTCTCGAACTCGTCGTTGCGTCAGGTGGCGATGTTGAAGAACAAATTTCGCTTGACGAATTTATTGAAGCCTTCATTGATCATGATCCAGGTCGTGGGTTGGCTGCTGTTGGTGCAGCAGTGCAGTTTGGTGCCGACCCGCGCGCTTTGACCGAAGACATTGTTCGTCATCTTCGTGATGCATTTTTGTCGCTCATGGCGCCCGAACTCGTGCAGTTGCCAAAAGAACGCGCCGAAAAAGTCGCAGATCAGGCCCGACGCATGGGTGCGACTGGTGTCGTGCGAGCAATCGAGGTTTTAGGTGATGTGTTGATCGAAATTCGCCATGCACCAGATGCGCGGTTGTTGCTTGAAGTCGCAGTCGTCAAACTGACGCGTCAAAATCTGAGCGCTGATGTTGCTTCGCTGATGGCGCGCCTCGAGCGCCTCGAGTCTGGTGTTACGGCAATTCGCGATTCAACTGGGCCGATTGCACGACCGTCACTAGTAGATCCAACGACGGGTCGTACAAAACTTGGCGGGCGAGCGTCAGCCACGATGCCAGGTGTTGGGCAAACTGCGCGACCGACTCAAACTGAAGCAAAACCAGAAGCGCAACCTGAAACAAAACCTAAAGTCAGCGAACCAGCAAAACCAACCGCTGTGCTTGGTGACACAGAGATCAAAAGTGTTTGGTCTGAGGTAGTCGCTTCGCAAAAACCAATTGTTCGGGCTTTGTTTAGCGCAGTCACAGTCAACGACTGCAAAGACGGTGTTTTAACTCTTGGTGCACCGAGCGAAATGCACATCACCAAATCAAACGAGCATGTGCAAACTTTGGTTGAGTCTTTGCAAAGAATTGCTGGCAAGAAATTAGAGATCAAATTCGTTGTGGCGGCATCAAAGCGAAGCAAATCAGCAGCGAGCGCACCAGAACAAGACGACTATGAAGCAATCGAAGATGTCTCTGAGACAACCGATGCACCGACGGGCAGAGTTTCTTCACCAATAGATGAGCTCGCCAAGGCGTTTCCTGGTTCAAAAATTGTCGATGATAAGAAGTAGTTAGCAGTGGCTTCGGCATATACCCAACCAATGCAGGCACTTATTGATGCGCTTTCCAGGTTGCCAGGTATCGGTCCTAAATCGGCACAACGAATTGCATTTCATTTGATAAAAAGCGAAGACCGTGACGTCGAAAATTTGTCGTCATCGATCACCAAAGCAAAAGCAACTGTCAAGTTCTGTCAGCGCTGCTCAAACTTTGCTGAAGCAGATCTGTGTCAGTTCTGCAGTGATGATCGACGAGACCCAACCACGATTTGTGTCGTCGAAGAGTCACGCGATGTTGTTGCGATAGAAAAAACTCGAGAGTTCAGCGGGCAATATCACGTTTTGCTCGGCACTATTAATCCACTTGATGGTGTTGGCCCAGAGCAGCTAAAAATTCGTGAGTTGTTGCAGCGAATTGAGCCACAAAATGTTAAAGAAGTGATTTTGTGTTTGAACCCAAACACCGAAGGCGACGTAACTTCAATGTATTTGGCTCGCGTACTTCGGCCACTCGGCGTAAAAGTGACGCGCATCGCCAGTGGCTTGCCTGTTGGCGGCGACCTCGAATACGCCGACGAACTTACATTGGGTAGAGC
>JANRBC010000059.1:17676-28128 GCA_030727685.1 Ilumatobacteraceae bacterium | reverse complement strand
CTCGACAACGTGAGCGTCAGTTTTGAACGCGGCAAATTCAGCGCGATCATGGGCCCAAGTGGCTCGGGTAAATCAACGCTGATGCACTGTATTGCTGGCCTCGATGCATTGACATCTGGCAGCGTCTACATCGGTGAAACTGATTTATCAAAACTAAGCGACAAAGAAATAACCAAACTGCGTCGTGAAAAAATTGGCTTCATCTTTCAGAGTTTCAATTTAATTCCGACGCTTAATGCCTACGAAAACATCACTCTCCCCCTGTCACTTGGCAAGTCAAAGGGCGACAAGGCGTGGATTCAACAAGTCATCGACACGATTTCGCTCAACGATCGACTTGATCATCGCCCGAGCGAACTTTCTGGTGGCCAACAACAACGAGTCGCAGTGGCACGCGCGCTCGCAACTCGACCTGAAATTATTTTTGCTGACGAGCCAACAGGCAATCTTGATTCAAAGTCAGGTGGCGACATTCTAAAATTCATGCGTCGTGCAGTTACCGACTTAAAACAAACAATCGTCATGGTCACGCACGATGCGGTTTCGGCAAGTTACGCAGACAGAATCGTGTTTCTCAGTGACGGACATGTCGCTGGTGAGATGACTGATCCGACACCCGAAAAGGTTCTCGACTTTCTAAAACACCTGGGCGAGTAATCGATTAAATGTTTCGACTTTCACTCAAAATGACAATCGCCCGCAAAGGGCGACTCTTTTTAACTTCACTGGCGATTATTCTCGGCACCTCATTTTTGTCGGGCACGACGATTTTTTCAGACACGATCAACAGCACTTTTGATCGACTGTTTACCGATGTGTTTCGCGATGTCGACGCCTACGTTCGGTCTACTGACTCTGTTGACACTGGTTTTGGCGAACAGCGCGCGCCATCGCCGGTCGCAGTGCTCGACACCATTTTGAAAGTTAAAGGTGTAAGTGCAGCAGTTGGCGACATGCAGAGTTACGCCCGAGTTATCGCCAAAGACGGAAAACCGATCGGCCAAGATCAAGGTCCACCGACATTCGGTGGCATCGCCTCAGAAAGTAGCGCCGGTTTATGGAGTGTCGAAGATGGTCGACTGCCCGACGGCGCAAAAGAAATGATGCTTGACCGCGAGACAGCTGAAAAAGGCAAGTATGAAATCGGTGACTCAGTTCGCGTCACCGCACTTTCAGGCACGCGTCAATTCACCCTCGTGGGCATTGCCAACTACGGCGATATTTCTTCGCCGGGTGGTGCAACTTTTGCGCTCTTTGATCAACCAACCGCTTCAGAGTTCTTGCTCAGGCCTGGTTTTGTTGATGCGATTTTGATTCAAGGTGATGGCACACTCAGCGACGAAGAATTAGCAAAAACAATTAACGCTGCATTGCCAGCTGATGCGAAACTTGAAACTCTTACAGGTGCTGAAATTACCGAAGAAACAACCAGCCAGATAAAAACTGTTCTGGGTTTTTTCACCGCGTTTCTTACGGCGTTTTCATTCATCGCCCTCGGCATCGGTTGCTTCGTTATTTACAACGTTTTCTCGATAACCGCTGCACAGCGCCAACGCGAAAGCGCATTGCTTCGTGCAATTGGTGCAAGCCGACGCCAAGTTACGGTTTCACTGCTAGTCGAAGCGTTAATTGTTGGCGTACTTGGTTCGGTCATCGGTTTTATTGCCGGTATTGGTCTTTCACGCGCACTTAGTGCGTTGCTTAACGCGATTGGTCTTGAAATTCCGACCAGAGGTTTGACAATCAACTCAGACGCAGTTGTTCAAACAGTTTTGATCGGCACTGTAATCACGGTTCTCTCGGCAATTTTGCCGGCACTCCGCTCGGGGCGTGTACCACCACTTGCGGCAATGCGCGATACTGCTCTCGACACAGTTCAAAAACTCACTCGTCGAGTCACCATTGGTCTCGTGTTAATAACTGCAGGCGCCGTCGGGCTCTTTGCCTCAATGAACGGCGCAGATGTTGCGGTTTTAGGTCTCGGTGTGCTCGGTGTTTTTGCTGGTGTTCTCGTTATCGGCCCAGCGCTTTCGAAGCCAGTTGCGATGATGCTCGGCAAACCCGTTTCGGCGCTTCGTGGTGTTACTGGCGCGATGTCGCAACAAAATGCTGCGCGCAACCCCAAGCGCACCGCTAGAACTGCAGCCCCAGTTTTAATTGGTGTTGCACTGGTTACCGCATTCACTGCACTCGCTGCGAGTGTAAAAAACGAAATTCGCGAATCAATCGGCAGTTCGTTTCGAGGTGACTATGCACTCAGCGTTAACAGTCGAGGCTTTGGTGGCATACCGATCAGCGTTACCGATCAACTCACACAACTCGCCGAAGTCGATCAAGCCACTGGTGTCGGTTTTATCGCCGCCAAAGTTGGCGATGAGTCACCGTTTGTTTTGGTATTTAATCCGCAGACTGCCGACGGTCTTTATGACCTGGCAATGGTTGAAGGCACACAAAAAGGTTTAACAAAAACCGAAATACTCGTTGAGGCCGATAAGGCTCTCGACAAAAATTTGACTATCGGCTCAAAAATAAATATCACTCTCGTTGACGGTCGATCAGCGCAACTTACTGTCGCAGGCACATACACCGATGCGTACGGAAACTATGCAATTAGTCGCGAACTCTTTGAAGGATCGGCAACGCCGCTGTTTGACAGTTTCGTCTACATCAAAACTGCCGAAGGTGTCACTGATGAAAGTGCGCGAACTGCGATATCTGCAGTAAGTGAAGACCTCGGCATCGGCACACTTGAAAGTCGTGACGAATACATCGACACACAAGCAGCACAGGTCGATCAATTTCTAGCGTTGATTTATGGTCTGTTGTTCTTATCTGTAATCATCGCCATCGTTGGCATCATCATCACTCTTTTGCTTTCTGTTTTCGAGCGCCGACGCGAAATCGGTTTGTTGCGCGCTGTCGGCATGACGCGTTCACAAGTGCGCACAATGGTTCGTTGGGAGAGCGTCATTACATCTTTGTTTGGCGCCGTGACAGGTGTCGTGCTCGGTATTTTGACCGGCATCGTGATCGTCGTATCGCTCAACGACTCTGGCTTCAGCGCATTTACTTTGCCGATCGGCAACACGCTCTTCATCTTGTTCGGAGCATTCATAATTGGTGTCATTGCTGCCGTGTTTCCGGCATGGCGTGCAACTCGCACCGAAATTATCTCGGCGATTGCCTCAGCCTGATTTTCGCGCGCGCTCTAGCTCTGAGAGATAAATAAATTCAGCTGGGTGCACACCTGGCGGCGTGTCGTGCTCGGTCACATAGCGACTTGAGCTTGTGCCAGCATGGCGATTTTGACAGTCGGCGCACCAATAAAGCACTCGATTTGCCTCGCCATGATGCGTAACACGAACTTGACCCGTGCAACGCTCACACTCTTTGCCGTGCCGGCCATAAACGGCGAGCGTTCGATCGTGGGACGCGTGCCGAGACTGCAAAATCTCAGCTGCGATTGAAACGAGTTCGCGACATTCGTCGCGACTGAGCGAACTAACTTTTGCCCACGGGTGCAGTTCGCATGTCCAAAGTAATTCGCAGCGAAACACGTTGCCGATGCCACGCATCACTCGCTGGTCTAGCAAAACTTCGGCAATCGTCGCGTCGGCATCTTGATATTCGACCATCAGTTCAACACACAGGTCTAGATCGGTTTTAGGGTCAGACAAGTCGGGGCCATTTCGCCCCAGCAGCGGATGCCGACGCGGATCAAAATCGTGATGCGTCTCAACTTCTGACGGGTCGATACATGCCGCAATCAGATTTTCAACTTGAATCAATACTTTTGCAGCACCACGTTTCTTTCTTTGCCAGTCAGCAATATGAAAAACCTTCCAAGATCCACGCAAACTCATTTTTGTTCTAAGCACTACTCCGTCATCAAACACGATTTCAATTTCGCGACCAAAAGCACGCACTTCTTCGATGACGCTTCCAACTTTCAGACCGAGAGCAACATCTTCGGCAATTGTTGCCGACCTTATATCTTTGCCAATCAATGCAATTCGCAATGACGCCGCTTGTCGCTGCGTCGAAGTCAAGATTGCAGAAATCACGGCAAGACTCCAACCGATGCAAGTGCAAGACGCACAAGACGATCATGTCCACCTGTCATCTCGCGTCGCATTTCTGCACTAATCGCCTGCTCAGGTGTGTACCAGCCAAGGTCGAGTGCTTGTTGTGATGGTTGACAGTCACCAGAAACAGGAACAACAAAAGCAAGGCTGACTGCATGATGTCGCGGATCATGAAATCCGCTGATGTTTGGATCGGTGAAATATTCGACGATGGTGAACGGCGCCGGCTCAGGTGGAATTTTCGGCAGAGCCATCGGTCCTAGATCTTTTTCAATGTGGCGCAGTAACGCCTCTCGAATTCTTTCGTTAAGCAGAACACGACCCGAAACCACTGTGCGTGAAATTGAACCATCTGGCGCTTGACGCAAAAGCATGCCGACATGCGTGACAACGCCAAGTTCATTAACTCTTACCGGAACCGCGTCGATATAAACGAGTGGCACTTGGCCCCGCACTTGTTCAAGCTGGTTGCTATCTAACCAGTTGGTTCGTGTGTCGGTGATTTCGCCCAAATCTTTGCTCCAAAAATATTTTCAGTTATCAATATTGTCTCAGATAACGAGAAGATTTCATGGCATTACATACCGGTGAGCAACCAGACCTCAAATAGTTCGCTACCAGTTTCCGGCAACATATTTTGTTTCTAGAAACGCCAATAAGCCGTCATGGGCTCCTTCGCGGCCAAGACCAGACTGCTTAACACCACCAAAAGGTGCAGCCGGGTCAGAAACAAGTCCACGGTTCAAACCGACCATTCCTGACTCGAGCGATTCGGCGATTCGCATGCCCCGACCTAAATCTCGGGTGTAAACATATGAAACAAGACCATGTTCGACATTGTTGGCGTGCGACAAAATGTCATCACTGTCTTTGAATCGCACCAATGGTGCAACTGGCCCGAAAATTTCGGTTTGCAAAATTGGTGCATCAAACGAAACATCGGTGAGCACAGTTGGAAAGTAGCCGTATGAACTGTCAGTTGCGGCGCTGCCACCACAGGCAACTTTTGCGCCAAAAGCTTTTGCTTCGTCCACCAACTTGGCGACTTGTTGCTGCTGCGACTTTGAAACAAGCGGACCAACAGTTGTCATAGCATCAAGCCCATCGCCCAAGACGAGAGCACTCATACGTGTAGTAAGCGCATCGGCAAAAGCATCATAAATTTTTTCATGCACAAAAAATCTGTTGGCTGCCGTGCAAGCCGCGCCACCGTTGCGCATTTTTGCCAACATCGCACCGTCGACAGCAGCCGAAAGATCGGCGTCTTCGAAAACTATAAAAGGTGCGTTGCCGCCAAGCTCCATGGTGCAGTTGATAACTTTTTCGGCGGCTTGAGCCAACAGCAACGAACCAACCGGTGTTGAACCCGTGAACGAAAGTTTGCGCACTCGATCTGACTTCAACATTGCGCTAACCGCGGGCCCTGATGGGCTCGGTACAACGACATTTACTACTCCGTCTGGTACACCTGCTCGTTGCATTATTTCGGCGATTGCTAACGCAGTCAAGGGTGTTTCGCTCGCGGGTTTCAAAACAACCGTGCAGCCTGCTGCCAATGCTGGCCCGATTTTGCGAGTTGCCATCGCGGCAGGAAAATTCCATGGGGTCGCCAAAAGTGCGACTCCGACCGGCTGTCGTGAGACCATCAACCAGTTGGCACCACTCGGTGCACGGCGATAGTCGCCATCGATGCGCACCGCTTCTTCGCTGAACCAGCGAAAAAATTCGGCCGCATACGCGGCTTCGGCGCGGGCGTCACTCAAAACTTTGCCGTTCTCAAGAGTTATCAATCGCGCCAAAGATTCTTGTTCGGCGATCATAATTTCAAAACTCTTGCGCAATATCTCGGCACGCACTCGAGGTGCAGTTGCTTTCCATGAGTTGAACGCACTTTGTGCAGCATCAACAGCCGACAAACAATCGTCGGGTGTCGCACTCGAAACTTGAGCCAGCGTCGAACCATCAACAGGGTTCATTACTGCCACTTTCGAATTATGGGCGACCCACCTACCCGCAATTAAAGAATCAAGCGGCTGTGATGCACTAATTTTTGACGATTTATTTTTCATACTGTTCAGTCTTACGCACCAGCGGCTTCACTTAGAAACGCTAGATTTATCAGGTGAATAAACAGCGAATTGTATTGACGCTGCTTTTCGCAATCGGCTCATCATCTTGCCTCTACGGCGTGATGTTCACGATGCTCGACGATTTTCGCAACAACTTCGGCATCACCGAATCAGCACTCGGATTCATCGTCGGCATCGGGTTTTTTACTTCTTTTATCGGGCAAGTCAGCATCGCCCCTCTCGCTGACCGCGGTCGGGCTCGGCGATTAATTATCTTGGGTTTGAGCCTCGAAATAATCGGCTGTGCCGGCATGGCGTTTGGCGAAACTTTCGAGGTACTTTTAATTTCGCGGATCATCATGGGCTTTGGTGCAGGCAGTGCTCTTCCTGCGTTGCGTCGCGTAATCATCGTCGCTGACCCCGAGAATTTTGGTCGCAATCTCGGGCGTGTCTTGTCGTTTGAAATTGCAGGCTTCGCCGCTGGGCCAGTTTTCTCGGTCGTGCTGACGGCACCATTTGGTATTCCCGGCCCGTTCATATTTCTCGCCGCCATGATTTCTTTGTTCGTTATCGTCATTAGTCGTATCGCCGTGCCCGAGGCGTCAAAAGAAAATCAACCAACTGAACGATTCGCGATCGACTTGCTAAAAAATCGTGCAATCACATCGGGTATTTTGATCGGCGTCTCACTGTTTTTCATGATTGGTGTTTTCGACTCGCTGTGGGTGTTGATGATGGACGATCTCGAAGCCGCACAATGGATGGCAAATGTCGGAGTTTCTGTTTTCGTGTTGCCAATGATTTTGCTCGGACCGTTTGGTGGCAAATTCGTGCAACGCGTCGGACCGTACCGCGCGGGTGGTCTCGGCATGATTCTTGGCGCGCTATTTATGGCTGGGTACGGCTTGATGCCGACCCCAGCATTAATGATGGTCGTGTTTTTCTTTCACTCGATCAACGACGGATTCTTCGTCACTGGTGCAGGTGTCGCCGTTGGCACCAGCGCGCCACTCGAACGCCAAGCAGGCGCACAAGGTTTGCTCGGCGGCATGGAAACTCTGGCTGGTGGTGTGGCTGCAAGTTTTGCTGGTGTTGCCTATGACCACCTTGGTCGAACGACAACTTTTATTGGCACCGGCGCAATCATGATCACACTCATCGTCGCCGCACGCATTTTGGCCGGCGACAACTGGTCTGTGCGCAACGTTGTGCCAAAATCTGCAATCGCTTTAGACATCGTTTCGTAATACTGTTATTCGTTATGGGACAACGTGACGGCGACGGTTGGGTCGATTGTGACTGTGGGTTTCGCCATTGGGGTCGATTTGGCGCCGCGGGTTTACTGGTCTTGCGCCGCGACACACCCGAACCGCAAGTGTTATTGCAACTGCGCGCCGAGTGGACGCACGGCGGCGGCACTTGGGCTTTGCCGGGTGGCGCTAAAGACTCGCACGAAGATTCTGTGACCGCCGCGCTGCGCGAAGCACACGAAGAAATGGGCATTGATCTCGACGCGCTGACAGTCAAGCATGTTTTTTCAGACAATCACGGTCCATGGAGTTACGACACGGTGATCGCTCACGCAATGAGCGACGCGGGTGCTCACATCGCTAACCCAGAATCAACTGCAACTAAATGGTCGCCGATTGAACAAGTCGCAGATCTCAACTTGCACCCCGGATTAAAGCAATCGTGGATTGCGCTCAAACCACTGACTATAAATTCGCTAGAAAGTTAGTTGCTTAAAGCGCTTTGGCGTAAAGTTCGTGCACTTCACCACGCGATGGGTAACGCGGTGTCGTCAAAATTGTCAAGTCGCGCAACGCGTCTTGTGTCAACGCGCCAATGTTGTCACTAGTTGCACCAAGTTCACTGAGTTTGCGATTGGTGCCAACAGTCGCCGAGAGTTTTTCTACGGCGGCAATTGCAGCATCTGGGTCAACTTCAGTGCCCAGTGCTTCACCGACATTGGCGTATCGCTCGGCGACCACATCGCGATTAAAACGCATCACGTGCGGCAACATCGTGGCCAGAGTCTGTCCATGTGCTTGATGCAACTGACCCGAAATCGGGTGTCCGAGTGCGTGCACCATACCTAGTTGTGGCCCGCTTGAGAATGCACGACCAGCCAAGTGCGATGCGATTTGCATATTTGCTCGCGCTTCGAGGTCGGCGCCATTCTTGACTGCAATCGGCAGATATTTTGCAACGAGTCGAATCGCGTGCAGTGCGAGTGCATCACCATATGGGTTCGACTTCACTGATGTATGAGCCTCAATTGCATGCGTCAACACATCCATGCCACAAGCAGCGGTGCCCTTTGCTGGCATACCAACTGTCAAAGTCGGGTCGAGCAAAATCGTGCGTGGACGAAGCAACGGATTGACGAACAAAAGTTTGCGATGATGCGCAGGGTCTGACGTGTCGGTGATCAAACCGGCACCGTTTGTCTCTGATGCAGTGCCCGAAGTTGTCGGAATCGCGATTGTTGGCAAGCCCGGTTTTGAAGCGCTGAACTTTGGTGCCAGTGTCGAAAAATCAATTCGATCGTTCGCGTCTAGTTCTGGGGCGAATGCCAAACCAACATGGTCGACACCGTTTGGTGCGGCGAGCGCAATATATTTGCCACAGTCCATAACTGAGCCACCACCAATTAACACGACAACAGTGCCGTCAAGACCAAACTTATTGATCGCAGCAACACCAGCGACGACGTTCAGATCGGTCGGGTTTGGCGACACCTGATCAAACACCTGCCACTTCATACCTGCAGTTGTCAAGGCATCAGTAATCGGTTTTACAACACCAGCACCATTTACTCCGGCGTCAGTGATGATAAACGCGCGAGTGCCGTGTGGCGAAACATATTGCGCAAGCGTCGCTGCGACGTTTGGTCCAGAGACTGTGCTTGACATCGGCTCAAGGCCGAAAGTGTTGATTACTGGATCCATTATTTGGCCCCTTGTGATTTTGCCGAATTTTCTCCGAAGCCTAAAGGCTTGCCTTCATGTCGGGCAAGTTCGGCCCGGCCAACGACATGCCAGTGCACTTCGTCAGGGCCGTCGGCGAGTCGCAGTGTGCGCTGACCTGCATACATGCGAGCCAACGGTGTCCATTGTGAAATACCAGTTGCGCCAAAAACTTGCATCGCTTCGTCAATAATTTTGCAAACGCGCTCTGGCACCATTGCTTTAACTGCACTCACCCAAACTCGCGCTTCGGCGTTGCCCATCGTGTCCATCGCGCGCGCAGCACGCAACACCATTAGTCGCATCGCTTCGATTTCGATTCGTGCTTTGCCAATCACTTCGGTGTTCTTTCCAAGTCGAGCGAGTGGTTTACCAAATGCTTCTCGACTCAAACCACGACGCACCATCAACTCAAGCGCACGCTCGGCCGCACCGATTGAGCGCATGCAATGATGAATTCGACCTGGTCCGAGACGAACCTGCGAAATTTCAAAACCGCGACCCTCGCCCAACAACATGTTCGACTTCGGCACTCGTACATCTGTAAATCGCAAATGCATGTGACCATGCGGCGCATCATCTTCACCGAACACGTGCATCGCGCCAACTATTTCAACGCCAGGTGTATCTATTGGCACCAAAATTTGCGAGTGTCGACTATGCGGTGGCCCGTCTGGGCTTGTCATCAACATGCAAATCAAAATTTTGCATCGCGGATCACCAGCGCCAGAAATATAAAACTTCTCGCCATTGATCAGCCATTCATCGCCATCGAGAACTGCGCGGCACTCTAAATTTTTTGCATCGCTTGACGCGACATCGGGTTCTGTCATCGCATATGCCGAGCGAATTTCGCCATTCAACAATGGCTCAAGCCACTTCTTTTTTTGCTCTGGCGTGCCGACACGCTCGAGAACTTCCATGTTGCCCGTATCTGGTGCGCTGCAATTCAAACACTCTGATGCGATTGGGTTCTTGCCAAGTTCAGCGGCGATATATGCATAGTCAAGATTTGACAGACCTTGACCAGTTTCAGAATTGGGCAAAAAGAAATTCCATAACCCGTTGGCCTTTGCCTTGGCTTTGATCGACTCGAGCAACTCAAGTTGACCTTTGCCATATTGCCAACGATCAGGTCGGCCTTCGCCAAGCTTGAAATATTCTTCGGTAACTGGATCAATTTCGTTTTTTATAAACGCAACCACGGCTTCGTAAAGCGGCACGGCACCTGGCGACATCGCCAGATTCATCGCGTCGTCGGTGGTTATTCCTGAGTGCATTTGTGGGGCTGCCATATCCCCACGCTACCCCTGCGACCTGACACGATTT
>JANRBC010000059.1:0-17576 GCA_030727685.1 Ilumatobacteraceae bacterium | reverse complement strand
GTGCATTTGTGGGGCTGCCATATCCCCACGCTACCCCTGCGACCTGACACGATTTCAAGCAGAGTTTCACAACTTGAATACAAGGCTCAAAGAGAACAATCTCTATAGTTGAGGCGATGAAAGATCTTTTCTCTTTAAAAAATCGAGTTGCAATTGTTACTGGTGGATCACGTGGCATCGGCGCGATGATCGTGCAGGGCTTCTTAGAACACGGTTGTTCGCGCGTCTACATCACTGCGAGAAAAGCAGCGCAATGCGACGCTGCAGCCAAAGAACTTTCTCAATTCGGCGAATGCATTTCGATCCCAGGTGACTTGGCGACGCAAGCTGGCGTGACGGCATTCGCTGCCGAAATTGCCGAGCGTGAACCTGCCATCGATATTTTGGTCAACAACGCGGGCGCCGCATGGATGGCCGAGTTCGATTCGTTTCCAGAATCTGGCTGGGACAAAACAGTCGACCTGAACATGAAGACACCATTCTTTTTGACCCAGGCGCTTGCGCCGCAATTGCGCGCCGCGGCCACAAAAAATAAACATTTGGCAAAAGTCATCAACATTGCATCAATCGACGGCGTGTCGATCAACGAAATGGAAACTTATCCATATGCGGCGAGCAAAGCCGGACTAATTCACATGACTAAACGCATGGCGCTGCGCTTGATTCAAGACGACATCGTCGTCACGGCAATTGCGCCTGGTGCGTTTGCTTCAGAAATGAACAAGATTGCTCGCGATCACAGCGAAATGGTTGCTTCACAAATACCAGCAAAGCGCATCGGCACTGCAGAAGATATGGCAGGCGCCGCGATTTATTTGGCATCTCGTGCCGGAGATTATGTCGTCGGCTCGACAATCATCGTCGACGGCGGCGTTACTTACGCCCGATAATTATTTTTTAGCCGGGTCGTAGTTCGACAAAAAATTGCCAAGTCGGCCGATTGCCTCGGTCAAATCTTTTGCATAAGGCAAAGTCACAATGCGCAAGTGATCTGTGGTTGGCCAGTTAAACCCAGTGCCTTGAACGACTAGCACATGCTCGGCGCGCAAGAAGTCAAGAACGAATTTTCGATCATCAACAATCGGATAAACAGTCGGGTCAAGTTTCGGAAACACATAAAGCGCACCTTTTGGTTTGACACACGAAACACCTTTTATTTTTTCAAGCGCCGTAATTGCGGCATCGCGTTGCTCGAGCAATCGACCACCAGGCAAAACCAAGTCGCGAACACTTTGGCGACCGCCCAATGCAGTTTGAATCGCATGTTGTGCCGGCACATTTGCACACAACCTCATGTTGGTCAACATGTTTATGCCTTCGATGTAACTCGTCGCATGTTTACGCGGCCCAGTCATCAGCATCCATGCAGCGCGAAAACCAGCAAGGCGATACGCCTTCGATAAACCGTTAAATGTCAGAGTGAAAACGTCGGGCGCAATCGCTGCAAATGTCGTGTGCACTGCTTCGTCGTAAAGAATCTTGTCGTAAATTTCGTCTGCCATCACGATCAACCCCCGCTCGGCGGCAAGATCAGCGATCTCGCGCAAAATTTCAGGGCTATAGACAGCGCCAGTCGGGTTATTCGGGTTGATTACGACGATGGCTTTTGTGCGATCAGTGATTTTGGCTCGAATGTCTTCGATCATCGGCATCCAACCGTTTGATTCGTCACACAAATAATGCACAGGCGTACCACCCGAGAGACTTGTCGCCGCTGTCCACAACGGATAATCAGGTGCAGGAATCAAAACTTCGTCGCCCTCGTCAAGCAATGCATTCAGCGCAATTTGAATCAACTCGCTTACTCCGTTGCCAAGCCAAACATCGTCGACATCTGTTATGTCGATGCCTCGCGATTGATAATTTTGCACAACTGCAGTTCGCGCCGACAAGATGCCCTGTGAATCTGAATATCCCTGTGATGTCGGCAGATTGCGAACCACCTCAACCAAAATTTCTGGCGGAGTTTCAAAACCAAACGGCTGTGGGTTGCCGATATTTAATTTGAGAATGCGATGACCTTGTGCTTCAAGTCGCTTTGCTTCATCAAGCACGGGGCCACGAATGTCGTACAAGACATTGGCCAACTTCTGCGACTGCATGATTTCCATGGCTAATCAGGCTACGCCGTTAGTTATGCGTAAATTCCCTCATAAAATTGCAACCATAGAACCGTCAAAAATATTGCTCTTTTATAAGTTCACCCCGATTGCCGACCCCGAGGCAATTCGACTCTGGCAGCGCGCACTGTGTGAACGCTTCAATCTCAACGGTCGCATCATCATTTCAAAACACGGCATCAACGGCACCGTCGGCGGACTGATGACGAACGTCAAGAAATATGTCCGCGCCACAAAAGAGTTCGCTCCGTTTAAAAGTATCGACTTCAAATGGTCAGAGGGTGACGGCGATGAGTTTCCACGCCTTGAGATTCGAGTTCGAGACGAGATCGTGACATTCGGTAAACCAGAAGAAATCGTTGTCGACGAAAATGGCATCGTTGGCGGCGGTGTTCATCTGAAACCAGCCGAAGTCGACAGTCTTGTCGCCGAACGCGGAGACGAAGTTATTTTCTTTGATGGCCGCAGCGCGCACGAGGCGCGCATCGGCAAATTTAAAAATGCTGTAGTCACCGATAGCGCAACAACACCCGACTTTGTCGGCGAACTTGAAAGCGGAAAATTCGACCACCTCAAAGAAAAGCCGATCGTCACCTATTGCACAGGTGGCATTCGATGCGAGGTTCTCTCACTGTTGATGAAGAATCGAGGTTTCAAAGAGGTTTATCAAATCGACGGTGGCATCGTGCGCTACGGCGAAGAGTTCGGCGACGACTCACTATGGGAAGGTTCGCTTTATGTTTTCGATAAGCGATTGAAAGTTGATTTCAGTGACCACCCCAAAGTGCTCGGCAAGTGCGACTACTGCGCATCGAGCACAAGTCAGTTTTTTGACTGCGCAAATTTAGAGTGCCGGTGTCTATTTTTGCTCTGTCGAGACTGCGCAGATAAATCACCGAAGATTCTTTGTCCGAAATGTCGGGCAAAAAACTAATCAACTAGCTAACTGGTGAGAAAAAGTTTCTTCCAGCCTTCGTAATCTTTGGCGAGCCCGTCGCGAATCGCAGCAACCACTTGACTTCGCAAACGATTTTTGCTTGCTGCGTGTGCAACGGCGTTGAGCGCCGAAAACGACTTTGCAGTCTCTAGTGCAGCAGGCAAAAGTTCTGACTCGGTCGTGACAATGCGGTCGATCAACCCGTTTTCGACACCATTTGTTGGCGTAAAAGTCTCGGCAAGAAGAACAGCGCGGCAAAGAGCCGCAGGCGTCAGTCGCTGGCGCAATATTTCGATCGTCGACCATGGCATCGTCATGCCGATTGCAACTTCGTTGGCCGAATATTTGAAGTTGCCGGCGACACCAATTCGATAGTCGCCACATTGCAACAAGAACACGCCCATCGCGATCGCATGACCACCGCAGGCAATCACTACAGGTGTTTCAAAACTCAACAGGCGCAACGCGATTTCGATGCCGCCGTTGAGCATGTCGACTGCTGGTTGACCGCTCGCAGCAAGCGTCTTCAGGTCGAAGCCTGCCGACAAAATGCCCGAACGACCAGTTATCACCACTGGCAATTTGGCTTGCTGCGCTTGATCAAGTGCCGAGTTGAATGCTTGCTGCATCGGTAACGACAAAGCGTTGGCCTTGCCATCGTCAAGTTTGATTAATGCAACGCCGTCAATGATTTCAAAACTTGCCAGCACGTTTGGGGTTTCGCTCATTGAATCATTGTATGTTGCACACATAGCAAGCCTTTAGTCGCAAAGTCTTAGTTTCGCAATACGGCTGCTGTGTTTTCGCCACGCGAAATCGTTATTTGCGCAACACTTGTGGCGAGTTCTGCAATTTCGGCGGCATCGTGTGAAACCAAAACAACCACACCGTTATAGGTCTCAAAGAAAGTCTTCATCGCGCCTCGCACCTCGTCACGCGAAGTTGCGTCGAGCGACGTCGTTGGCTCATCAAGCAACAAAATTTCTGAAGGTGCAAGAAATGCACGAGCAAGTGCCACACGCTGTCGCTGACCGCCACTCAAGGTTGACGGCTTGCGCGACAAGAGCCCAGTCAAATTAAATTGTTCAACGGCCGAGTCGAACCTCGGTGTGTTTCTAAATGCGGCACCGCGACCAAAAATCATATTTTTTTCAACTGTCATGTGCGAGAACAAACCGCCACCTTGAAAAACCGTCGACACACCACGCTTCTCGGGTTGCACGAATTGATTCGTTGTCGAATCGTCGAACACTCTGTCGTTTAAAGAGATCTTGCCAGTTGTGCATGCAAGAAGGCCGGCGATCATGTCGAGTGTCGAAGTTTTTCCTGAGCCATTTTCGCCGGTGATCGCCAACACCGAGCCTGGCGCGACCGTTAGGTGAACTTCAAGATTGAACTTGTCACGTTGTAACTGACAATCGATTTCGAGGCTCATTGTCCACCCCGACGTAACGCAGAAACCCATCTGCCGCGCAATGCAATAAGTACACCCAACGAAACAATCATCATCAAGGTCGACAACGCCAACGCGTCGTCACCACCTGACTCAAGTTGGCTATAAACAGCCAGTGGCACGGTTTGTGTTCGACCTGCAGTATTGCCAGCAAAAGCGATCGTTGCGCCAAATTCGCCAAGCGCCCGTGCCCAAGTTAAAACAAGTGCTGCCAACAACGACGGTCGAACCAAACCCAATGTCACAGTTGCAAATGTTCGCCACGGCCCCGCGCCGAAAGTTCGTGCGGTGCCCACGATTCGACGATCAACTTGGTCGAATGCAGCCTCCATCACCAAGATAAAAAATGGTGCCGCCACGAAAAACTGCGCCAAAATCGCAGCCGTTTCAGTAAACGCCAGTTGTATGCCGAACCATTCGTCGAGCCTTGCGCCGACTAAACCTCGGCGACCGAATGCATATAGCAACGCCACTCCACCCACAACCGGTGGCAGAACCATTGGCAAAACGCAAAATGCCCGCACGAGAGACTTGAATTTAAAGTCACGATTTGCAAGCAACCAAGCCAACGGTGTGCCGAAAACTAAAGCCAAACTTGTAGCCACAAGCGAAGTGCGCAACGACAACACAAGCGCTGTGCGCGAAGTCTCGTTTGAGATCAACGTCAAAAAACTCGACCAATCAGTTCGCCAAAAAACGGCAAGCACCGGCACTATTACGATTGCAGCCGCCGGCAAGGCAACCAACCACAACCCACTTGGGGCAGACAGGCTTCGCTTCATGGAAGAATAAATCCGTTCTCGGCGAGAACCTTGCGACCAACTGAAGACTTGGTCATTGCGATAAAGGCAACTATGGCTGATTTATCTTTTGTCTTTGGTTTAGTGGCCACACCAATCGGATACTCGGCAATCAAATTCAAATTGTCAGCAATTTTTACCGCATCAACTTTGTCGCCAGCCACGAGACCATCGGTGAAATACGCAATACCGGCATCGGCTTCACCCAGACCAATGCGCGATACAACACCACTCGCACTTGCCTCTCGACTAGCAACAGCGAACGAAACGTTTGCCTTGCTCAAAACAGTTGATGCATATTTTCCGCAAGGCTGTGCGAGATCGCACAACACAACTTTCAGCCCACTGCGTGTTAAATCGCTGAGTGTTTTTATCTTCTGCGGATTGCCGCGCTGAACAAGTATCGCCAATTTATTCCGCGTCAGTATCGAGATCGACTTTTTATCAATCTCGCCAGATGACAAAACCTTGTTCATATTTATAGTGTCGGCCATCGCAACGATGTCGACTGGTGCGCCCTGCTGAATTTGTGTCACCAAAGTTGCACTGCCGGCAAAGTTAAATCGCACTGAAACATTGAGAAATTTACTCATAAATACTTTGCCAATTTTTTCGAACGAATTGGCAAGAGACGCCGTCGCTAATACGATCAGTTCGGTCTTCTTTTTTACTTGAATAATCGCCACACTTGTAGTTGCGGTGAACTTTGGTGTTGAATTCAGTCGCAGTTCGATTTTGCAGGTGCCGACTTTCGTGGTTGTTAGAAAATTGCCTTTCACCGCACACGAACCCTGAGTAGTCAATCTCATTTGTGCCGTTGAGTTAGTTTCTACGATCTTTGATAATTCGATTCGTGCCGAATCTGGCACAGAACTCGCAAGCCAACTGACAGTTGGCTTAGTCGGTTGACTCTGCGCCAAGACAGACGCACCCCACAAGCACCAAACGAGAACAGCGACAATTGCCGTTCGCCAAGCCGCAACAAAATTAGAGGCGAACATGAATCTGAAGGCTATTAGTTGAAAACGAACTATTTAATAGTTTTTTATGTACTATTAGCTATCTGTGGCGTCTAAACAACAACTAGATCTGATCGAAGGCGCCTGCCTGGTGCTTATCAGCAACGGCATTAGCCATGGCTATCAACTGGCAAAACAATTTGAGTCGGGCGCGGCATTAGGCGAAGTGCTCACACTCTCTCGACCAGTCATCTACCGCACAGTCAAATCGTTAGAGGCACAGAAACTAATTCGAAGTGTCGACTCTCTGGGTTCGCGTGGCCAACTGAAGTTCAAATTGAAGTGCACGAGTGATGGCGAAAAACAAGCCAAGCAATGGCTCAGCGAACCTGTTTCTCATATTCGGGATCTACGCGACGAGTTTTTGATCAAAGTTCTTTTGTTGCAAACATTTAATCTCAACACAAAACGTTTAATTCACACTCAGCGCCAGACACTTATAGATGTCACAAAAACTCTGCTTGCAGACCTGGCATCAAACCCGGTTGCGATTTGGCGTCGCGAGCAGGCACGCACAGCGATGAGATTTCTCGATGAACTCGACGGTGCAAGTCAAACACCCAGCATCGAAAGCAAAAGACAGTTTCAAGTCAGCGCACGAAATCAACTTCGAGCCCAGGTTGCAAAAGTGCGACATGGCGACACGCTCTCGACGGTTTATCTGTCGCTTGAATCCAACCAAACAATGACTTCAACAATTACGCGTGATGCAGCAGATGACCTATCTTTGGCACCCGGTTCTCAAGTTGTCGCTTTATTCAAAGCCACCGAAGTAATGATCGCTCAATCAGCTGCCGAGGTTGGCTAAAAGCGAATCAATTAGTTCGATCTCTTTTTGCTGCTCATTAATAATCGCCTCTGCCAAAGTCTTGACTCGCGCATCTTTGCCATCAGTGATAACGGTCTCGGCCATCTTGATTGCACCTTTGTGGTGAGCGAGCATCATTGTCAGCCACATTTTCTCAAAATCTGAGCCCATTGAATTTTCAAGTTCGGCGAGTTCTTCGTCGGTCATCATTCCGTTGCTTACGTCTCCGCTCATCATGTGGCCAGCATGCGGATCAGAACTTGGGTCGTACTCGACGCCCCACTCACTTAAGAAACCCTTCATTAATTCAATTTCACTTGCCTGAGCACCAATAATTTCAGTTGCCAATGCGGCTGTTTCGCCCGAAACTTCGACGTTGCTAACCATCTCAGACATCACAACCGCCTGCTCATGATGTGGAATCATCTCTTGAACGAACTCTTGATCGGCTTTATTCCATGATTCGCCATCTTCGGCAGCCGAACCACTTGAGCAACCAGCAAACACTAAAGCGCCGAAAACGACTAAGTTTCTAGTCATGGTCAACATTGATTTAAAAATATCGGGAATGACTTGTCAGAACTGTGTTCGTCATGTGAAAGAAGCCATCTCTGAGGTCTCGGGGGTCACGTCAGTAGATGTTTCGCTCGAAAATGCATCGGCAAAAGTTTCAAGCGACATTGATCTTGATCGTGGCGCACTCAAGACTGCAGTGCAAGACGCCGGGTACGCAATAGTCGAATAGATAGTTACAAATCGATTCGCTCGCGAATCGATAGTTCAAGCGGCAGGGTCTTAGGGTCGCCTGAAAATTGAGCAACTTCGAAGTTCCATAATCCTTGTTCGACGAACCAACTGTGAGTTTTTGTATCGCGAGTTGCCAAACTTTGCAATGACGCTGTGCACTCGACATGCTTTGTTTCGCCGGCGCGAAGCTCAACGCGTTTAAACGCCATCAGCCTTCGCTTCGGGCGCTCGATTAGCGAATCTTTGCGACCTGCATAAACCTGCACCACGGTTGCGCCATCTCGTGAACCAGTGTTGCTAACTTCGCATTGAAATTTGATGAATTCGTTTGTCTCAATTGTCGGCGATGAAATTGAAAATTGCGTGTAACTGCAACCGAAACCAAACGGAAACATTGGTTTGTTTCCGTCGCGGTCGAGTTTCCATTGACCGTGCCAGTAGTCGTATGTAATTTTTTTGGCGTTGCGATCAAAAAATGGCAAATGCGATTCATCGTGCGGTATCACAAACGGCAAACGCCCCGATGGGTTTACTGCGCCAGACAAAATATTTGCGAGTGCCCGACCACCGTTGATGCCGCTATACCAACCCATGACGACTGCCGGCACTTCGTTGATCCACTCTGACATAACGACGGCACTGCCTGCCACAATCACAACAATTGTTCGCGGTTGCACTTTGGCAACAGCGCGAATCATTTGCACATCAGCATCAAGTAGCCGAATTGACTCTCGATCGCCGCCAATCGAGAAAGTGCCATTGCGAGATTTGATGCGCAATTCATCTGGCGCGTAATGGTGGTTTTCGCGCATGTATTTTTCGTATTCACTGGCCAAAACTGGGTCATCTTGTCGCGGAATTTGCTTGACCATGTCAACCGTGTCTTCAGAATCACCGATGAATTCACCTTCTTCTTCTTTTGTGTAACCGACAACCACAATTGCAACATCTGACTGCTTGGCTAGTCGCGCTTGCTGTTCGAGATTTGTATCTGGTTCGTAAGTAACTTCGCAATTCGAAAAATGCTCGCCGACACCAATTAACGGCGTGACAACATTTGGTGCCATTACATCGCTGCTTCCGCCATCGCCGATATTGCGTGCCGCCGCAAGACGACCAAACATCGCAATTTTTGAACCAGGCTTCAGTTCTAAAGGCAACAGTGTTGCGCCGCCGACACTTTCATTTTTTAAAAGAACCATTGACTTCTCGGCGACTTCTTGGCTGAGTATCAAGTGGTCTTTACACAACACAACCGAGCGATCGCGCACTGGCAATTTGCCAACGCTAAATTTCAACATCGTGGCAATAGTGCGGGTTACTGCGCTAGCAACAAGTTCTTCAGTTATCAAACCTTCTGCGAGCGCGGCGACTATCGGCGCATTTCGAATCATGCGATAGGGCATCTCAACATCAAGACCCGCTTGCAACGATTTCACACCGTCGCGAACCCCAAATATCCAATCTGAAATGACAAAACCTTCAAAACCCCATTCTCCACGCAAAATTTCGGCAAGCAGTTCTTCGCTCTGGCTGCACCACTGACCATTGACTGAGTTGTATGCAGTCATCACGCAAGCAACACCTTCGTCAACGATGCGTTTGAAGTGAGGTAGATAAACCTCGTGCAAAGCACGCTCGTCGACTGTCACATCGACACCGAAGCGCGCGTTCTCCATTGAGTTCAATGCAAAATGTTTGAGAGTTGCCATCACATGGCGTTGCGCGCCACGAGTTAGAGCGGCACCCATTTCACCAACATGGTGCGGGTCTTCGCCATAAGTTTCTTGTGCTCGCCCCCATGCGGGATGACGCAACAAGTTGACGCAAATACCGCCGTAAAGATCGGCGCCGATCGTGCGAAGTTCTTTGCCAATGGCATCGCCGACCCGCGTTTCTAATTCAGGATCAAATGTCGCACCACGAGCCATCGACACCGGAAACGCAGTCGCCTCGCCGACTACAACGCCTCGCGGGCCGTCAGAAAAATGAAAACCAGGAATGCCAAGTCGTTCGACTTTGGCCGCTCTGAACGGGCGACTGTGATAGCCGCCTGTTGTTATGTCTTTAATGCCAACCCAAAACGGCACTGCCCCGTCGAGACAATGAACTTTTTCTTCAAGCGTCATCGAAGCAACTAGTTCGGCGGCAACTACCTTTCCATCAGCACCATTACTTACTCTTTCAAGCGCAAGTTCATATGCGGTTGTCACGAGATGAGACTAGGCGAAAACAAATTTCGCTAAAACTCTAAGACTTCTATTCGACGCGCAGGCCGGAGATTGCGCGAGCAATAACAAGTTGCTGGATTTCGCTCGTGCCTTCGAAGATCGTGTGAATTTTTGCGTCGCGGTGCCAACGTTCAACTGGATATTCGCGCGTGTAGCCATAGCCACCCAAAATTTGAATCGCATCTTCGGTGACGCGCACTGACATCTCTGATGCGTAGTACTTGCTTTGCGAACCTTCAGCATTTTTGTAGCCACCATTTTTTGCCAACCACGATGCACGCCAAATAAGCAAACGTGCCGCATCGATTTCAGTAATCATGTTGGCAAGTTTGAAAGCAATCGCTTGATGCATGATGATCGGCTTGCCAAATGCCTTGCGCTCTTTTGCGTAGTCAAGTGCAAATTCGTAAGCAGCACGTGCAATGCCAAGTGCCTGTGCACCAACTGCAGGTCGAGTTGCTTCGAATGTTGCCATTGCTGGTTGTTTGCCACTTGAAGTGCCCTCGCGATAACGGGCAAGTTTGGCGTCGAGTTTTTCTTTGCCGCCCAACAAGCACCGACCTGGCACGCGAACATCTTCGAGCACAACTTCGGCAGTGTGACTGGCGCGAATGCCGTGCTTTAAATATTTCTGACCTTGACTCAGGCCTTTTGTTTTTGGTGGCACGATGAAACTTGCTTGACCACGACCTTTGAGTTCAGGGTCTACGGCGGCGACCACAACGTGAACATCAGCAATGCCACCGTTTGTGATCCATGCCTTTGTGCCGTTCAAGACCCACTCGTCGTTTGCTTCGTCATAAACAGCACGCGTACGCAAGTTTGAAACATCGCTACCGGCGTCGGGTTCGCTAACACAGAACGCGCCGAGCTTCACATCGTCGGCGGTGCCATAACACTGCGGCACCCACTCGATCATTTGTTCTGGCGTGCCGTTGCCGGCGATGCCTGCTGCTGCAAGACCTGAACCCATGATCGCCATGCCGATGCCAGCGTCGCCCCAGAAAAGTTCTTCGATTGCGACAACCATCGTCAGACCTGTTGGGTCGCTCATCGCATTCATGATGAATTCGAGACCGTAGAGACCGATCTTGGCGGCTTCTTGAACAACTGGCCACGGAAATTCTTCGCGTTCGTCCCACTCGTGAGCGGCGGGGCGAATTGTGTCAACAGCGAACTGATGCACCCAATCCTTGAGTTGAAGTTGATCGTCGTTGAGAGAGAGTGAGAAATCAGCCATGGCTACAAGTTATCCGCGACGAAGCGTCAACTTTCGGCTCGAACGCGGATGCCCTACCTGACAACGGTCAGGCGCGGCGCAGGGTCTCGAGATCTGCTTCGAGGTCACGATCTCGCGCGTAGCCGCGTTCGACAACGAGACGCACAGCACTTTTTGCTCTTTGCCACTCGAATTCATCGGCAACTTGAGCAAGGTTACGTAAATCTGAATAGTCAGTTTCTCGACCAGGAGCAACAGAGAGAAGTTTTAAGGCGATCAAGTGACCGACCCGAGCAACAGGCAAAATTATTTGCTTCACAACTTCAAGTGGCTCAGCAACAGCGAGTTAACAATGCTTTCGGCATGAGAATCATCTTTGATCGCAAGTGCAAGATCAACATCGCGGGTAAATCGAGGATCACATCTAACCGATACGGCGAGCCCACCAACGAGACAACCCTCGACACCTTCACGCCTTAAAAGCGTCAGTACTTCTGACGCTGTGGCAATGAGACTCACAGAGGTCTGATCCGCCCCGGGGCATCAAGTGGTCGATCGTGTAGCCACTTAACCAAAAGTTTTTGAATCTGAGTTTCATCTACTTGCGGATTTTCACGACGTAGTTGCTCACGCTTGATCGCCAGGCCTTCAAGATGCATTTGATCAACGGTGGCGAGATGTGAAGTCACGACTCAATTCTACGCGCGATAGTCACGCAGGGCGCGGGGTCTGCCTGTGCAATGCCTAGGCGCGACGAAGCGTGGTGCCAGCCTTGGTGGTTTCGACGAGATAGCCAAGTGCCTGCAATTCGGCACGCAATTTGTCGGCCGTGGCGAAATCTTTTGCTGCACGGGCTGCGTCTAACGCCGTAGCAAGTGCCTGAGCATCGGCGTCAACTTCTTTGGCAACATCGAGTTGCAAACCGACTGCGATGCACATTTCGCGCACAGCCGAAGACATACTCGCAGCGCTTTGAGTATCACCAGCGTCAACTGCGATATTGGCGCGACGCACGGCATCAAATAACACACCCATCGCTACTGGTGTATTCAGATCGTCGTTCATCGCCGCGCGAAATGCATCAAGCGTTGCGACATCTGGCGTCGCAGTCAACGAACTAGTGCGAGCAGCAAACGAGTCGATGCCAGCAAGCGCATTAACCGAAGCGTCGATGTTGTCGAGACCAACTTTGACTGGCGAACGATAATGAGTTTGCAGCAACAACATGCGATAAGCACGCGCATCGTAGCGATCTAGCAAGTCGGGCAAGTTAGTGACGTTGCCCAAACTCTTAGACATTTTTTCGCCTTCGGTATCTACGACGAAGCCGTTATGCATCCAATGATGTGCGAAGTCTTTGCCGAGCGCAACGGCTTGCGCACGTTCGTTTTCGTGATGCGGAAATCGCAAGTCGGCGCCACCGCAATGCAGATCGAAACCTTCGCCGAGCAATTCAAGACTCATAACGACACACTCGCTGTGCCAACCTGGTCGACCTTCACCCCACGGCGACGGCCACGCGGGCTCGCCTGGTTTTGAAAACTTCCACAACACAAAGTCAGCAGGGTGTTTTTTTTGATCGGCGCCGAACACATTGCGATCGCCACCGCCTGCCAACATGTCGTCAATCTTTTGGTGCGCGAGCAAGCCATAATCTGCAACGACGCTCGTACTCATATATATACCGTCATCTGTGCGATAGGCAGCGTCTTTGGCAACGAGATCGGCAATCAAGTCAACGATCTGGTCGACATATTCGGTTGCGCGCGGCACATCTGTTGGGCGCTTAACGCCTAAGCGAGCCATCGATTCAAACCAGACGTGCTCACACTTTTGTGCAATGTCGAGCCAGGGGCGATTTTCGCGAGTCGCGCGGTCAATAATTTTGTCGTCAATGTCGGTGATGTTCGAAACAAGTCGAACTGCGACCCCCGTCCATTCGAGATAGCGACGCAAAATGTCGTAAACAAGCGTTGCTCGCCCATGACCGATATGCGGTGGCCCATAAACCGTTGGTCCGCAAAGGTAAATGCTTAGTTGGCCAGGCACACGCTGTTTGAGCGGGCGAATCTGCGAAGTCGCGGTGTCATACAAATTCAGCACAATGTCTAAGGCTAGGCGAGTACCGTTATTTCGTCATGTCACGAGTACCTGAGAAGCCAACGATCGATGGAGTTGAGGCTCGATTTGTAAAACAATGGGAGCAAGACGGCATTTATCGCTTCGATCGCACAGCAAAACGCGAAGACATTTTTTCGATTGACACGCCCCCGCCCACTGTCAGCGGTTCACTGCACATGGGTCACGTGTTTTCGTATACGCACACCGACACTTTGGCGCGATTTTGGCGAATGCGTGGCAAGTCTGTTTTTTATCCGATGGGATGGGATGACAACGGTTTGCCGACCGAGCGCAGAGTGCAAAATTTTTATGGTGTCTCGTGCGACCCGTCGTTGAAATATGTCGCGGGTTTTGAGCCGCCGTTTCGGGGTGATCCTCCGAAAGATGCAAAGCCGATGCCAGTCTCGCGACCGAATTTTATTGAGTTGTGCGATGAGCTCACCGCGCAAGACGAAAAAGTCTTTGAAGATTTGTTTCGTCGACTTGGTCTTTCAGTCGATTGGAGTTTGCTCTACACGACGATCAGTGAACACGCGCGACGCACTGCACAAAGCGTGTTTTTGCGAAACCTTGAACGCGGCGAGGCATACACGCAAGAAGCGCCGACTCTTTGGGATGTCGACTTTGGCACGGCAGTCGCACAAGCCGAACTTGAAGATCGCGAACGACCTGGCGCATTTCACAAACTGAAATTTCGCGAAGCAGACGACGAGAGCAAAGCGATAATTGTCGAAAGCACTCGCCCAGAATTAATCGCCGCGTGCGTCGGTCTTGTCGCCCACCCTGATGACGCTCGATATAAACATTTGTTTGGCAAAAACGCAATCACACCGATTTTTGGTGTCGAAGTGCCGGTGCACCCTCACCCGCTGGCACAACCCGACAAGGGTTCGGGCATTGCAATGGTTTGCACGTTCGGTGATCTCACCGACGTGATTTGGTGGCGTGAACTTGATCTCGCGACTCGACCAACAATTGGCCGCGACGGCAGATTCGTTGTGCAAGCACCAGAAATAATGTCGGCGCAAGCACAAACGCAATATGCACGGCTCGCTGGCAAGTCGGTAAAGCAGGCGCAAACTTTGACTGTCGAAATGTTGCGCGAAACTGGCGAACTCACAGAAGAACCGCGCGCGATAACGCACCCAGTCAAGTTTTATGAAAAAGGTGACCGACCGCTCGAGATTGTGACAAGTCGGCAGTGGTATATCCGCAACGGTGGACGCGACGAAAAGTTGCGCGAAAAATTATTGTCGCGTGGCAACGAACTGACGTGGCACCCAGACTTCATGCAACACCGATATGCGAACTGGGTCGGCGGACTAAACGGCGACTGGCTCGTCAGCCGACAGCGATATTTCGGTGTGCCGATACCGCTTTGGTATCGCCTCGATGCAAATGGTGAGACCATTTATGACAAACCGCTTGTGCCGACTGTTGATCAATTGCCTGTTGACCCGAGCACTGACGTGCCTCAAGGTTTCACGGCCGATCAGCGTGGCGCACCAAACGGCTTTATTGGCGACCCCGACATTATGGATACGTGGGCGACTTCGTCACTCACGCCGCAACTTGCTGGTCATTGGGTTGACGATCGCGAAATGTTTGAGCGAATTTTTCCGATGGATGTTCGACCGCAAGGTCACGACATCATTCGCACCTGGTTGTTTTCGACGATGGTGCGTTCAAACTTCGAACACGACGTTGCACCGTGGAAGAACGCATGTCTTTCAGGTTGGATTCTCGACCCCGACCGCAAAAAAATGTCAAAGTCAAAAGGCAATGTTGTAACGCCATCAGATTTGTTTGATCAATACGGCAGCGATGCGGTGCGATATTGGGCAGCATGTGCGCGACCAGGTGTCGACACGGCTTTTAGCGAAGATCAAATGAAAGTTGGCCGCAAACTGGCAACCAAACTTTTGAATTTGACGAAGTTCGTGTTGGGTGCCGGCGCAAGCGATGCATCGACTGCTGCAGCACAACCAGTAGACCTTGTCGACCAAGCAATGCTTGTGCGACTTTCTGAAGTTGTCGATGCTGCAACCATTGCTCTCGAACAATTTGACTATGCGCGAGCCCTTGAGCGCACCGAAGCATTTTTCTGGTGGTTTTGTGATGACTATGTCGAACTCGTCAAGACGCGGGCCTACGGTGAAACTCAAGATTCATCTTCGGCGCGAGTTTCATTGCATCGTGCATTGAGCATTGTGCAACGTTTGTTCGCACCAATGCTGCCGTTTGCAACCGAAGAAGTTTGGTCGTGGTGGCAATCGGGTTCAATTCACCGTGCCACTTGGCCAACATCAGCCGAAACAGTTGCTGGTTTCAGTGTTGCGCCAGATGCAATCAAAGCGCTCGATGCGATTTGCGAAGTGCTTGGTGCTGTACGGCGCACGAAAACCGAAGCCAAAGTTTCTCAGCGCGCAGAAGTTGCAAAATTGGTTGTAACAGCCGACGAGAAGACTGTGAAAATGTTGCAAGCAAACCTTTCAGATCTGCGCAACGCTGGGTCATTGCAAGAAATTGAATTCGTCGTATCAGATTCGAATTCTGAACCAGCAAAAGTCTTCGCTCAGGTCACGCTCGCAGCACCACTAAACTAAATTCAACATGGGGCGAACAAAACGAGCTAAATCTGGCGTTGCCGTGCGACCAAAACTGCACTACATCGTGCTCGTTTTCAATATTTTTGTGATCACGGCACTTGTTGCAAGCGCCGCCGGTTTACTTTGGGTCAATGGTCGCCTAAATCAGCGGCTTGTCGTCACGCTCGACAAACCGACAAAACCGAGCTCAAGCGACGACGGCTCGCCACTTGGCACCGATTGGGACTTGAGCACAGAGAATCTTGACGTCAAAAACTTTTTGCTAACTGGCTCTGACAACGGTGCCTGCCCCACCCCAGGAAGTGCAACTTCAGGTGGCATCGGTGACCGCACAAGTTTTGGTGAACGTAGTGACACGATCATGATTATTCGAATTGATCCAAGTCTGAAGCGAGCAGCAATTCTCTCGTTTCCGCGTGACCTGTGGGTCGACATCGCTGGTACGACCAGACAGAACCGAATCAACTCGGCTTTTCAGAGCACAGACCCAAATCGTCTCGTCGCAACTATCAAAGCGAACTTCGAAATTCCGATTGATCACTATGTCAACATCAACTTTTGTGCGTTCAAAGAAATTGTCACAGCCGTTGATGGTGTGAAGGTGCCGTTTTTGTATCCGACGCGTGACAAGAAAACTGGTTTCAATGTTGCAGCACCTGGGTGCATAAATTTCGATGGCGACAAGGCGCTTGCATATGTTCGCTCGCGTTCTGGCTATCGCTATTTTGATCCAACGAAACAAGCTTGGCTAGAAGACCCAACAGGTGATCTTGGTCGTATCAAGCGTCAACAAGACTTCTTGCGTCGCTCAATGCAACGGGCACTCGACAAAGGTTCAAAGAGTTTGTCGGTGGCTAACGATTTATTGAACGCAGCACTGAAAAATGTGATCACCGACGATGAGTTGTCGCCTCGTGGCATGTTGACACTCGCCCAAGCAATGCGAGATTTGAATACTCAATCGATTGCGACTTACACAATTGACTCGTATCAAAAACGAATCGGTGACATGTCGGTGCTAATACCGTCACTTGAAACTGACGAGATGCAAAAAGTATTGGCGATTTTCCAGGGACGATCACCCGTTGTTGCGCAAGGCGCTTCGCTTCGTGTCAATGACGGACCAAAATTTGTGACAGCGTCGTATCGCATTTCGTCGGCCACAGTGCCGGCGATAACTCGATCTGCAGACGGCATTGTGCCGCCGAATGATCCTGCTTGTCGATAACCAGTCGCTGAATCGCTCTTGGCTGACGCACAGCGAATGCCTCGCTGACGCCCAGTTAAGGCACGACTAACATGTGCGAGGGGAAATCATGCAAATTTTTATAGCCGTCGTATTGGTGGTTGCGGCATATGCCCTTGGCACTTTTCCGAGCGCAGCGATTGTTGCCGGCAAACAAAATCTCGACATCACCAAAGTTGGCTCTGGTAACCCGGGCGCATCAAATGTGATCCGCAATTTGGGTTGGAAGACGGGTCTCGCAGTTTTCTTGCTCGATATGGCAAAGG
>JANRBC010000058.1 GCA_030727685.1 Ilumatobacteraceae bacterium | reverse complement strand
CATCGCTGACTGGAACGCGTATAGCGCGGGCAAAGAAAAGAGCGGTTGGTTTCGCGCCGATCGCATTCACTTAGTAACGCCTGGCGCAGTCGGGTTAGCGCAGTTGATTAATCAGTCAGTTGCCAAAGTCGCGGCAAAACGAGAACTAGCGGTAGTCAGCGGATGAATATTGACCGATGCGGTCAGCGCGATGTTGCGTGTCGATCACACGCACTGTGCCGCTGCGACTGCGCATTACCAAACTTTGCGAACGTGCACCATACGAGTCGTAACGCACACCGCGTAATAGTTCGCCATCGGTGACACCGGTTGCAGCGAAGAACACGTCGTCACCACTGCACAAATCGTTAACAGTCAAAACTTTTGATAGGTCATAGCCGGCATCTTTCGCGGCTTTTGCTTCAGCGTCACTCTTGACCCACAACTTGCCCAAAATTTGACCACCCAAACTTTTGAGCGCCGCGGCCGCTGTAACACCTTCGGGTGTGCCGCCGATACCCATCAAAACGTCGACGCCAACATTTGGCGAAGCAGCCGCGATTGCGCCAGCGATGTCGCCGTCACTAATTAAATGGATGCGACAACCGCAACTGCGAACCTCGGCGATGAGTTCGTCGTGTCGGGGTCGCTCTAAAATTACGACGACTAGATCGTTGAGCGATTTTTTGGTTGCTTTGGCAATTTCTTTGAGGTTTTTTGTCGGCGAAACATTTATGTCGATCGCGTTGGCCGCTTCTTGGCCGACGGCGATCTTCTCCATGTAGACACATGGTCCCGGGTTGTACATCGTGCCGCGTTCGGCAACAGCCAAAACCGACAAGGCGTTGTTGCGACCAAGTGATGTGAGCGTTGTTCCGTCGATTGGGTCAACTGCAACATCGGTTTCGGGTTTAGAACCGTTGCCAACTCGCTCGCCGTTGAACAACATCGGTGCTTTATCTTTTTCGCCTTCGCCGATAACGACGATGCCGTCCATATTCACGGTGTCGAGAAGATTGCGCATCGCATCGACGGCGGCACCATCAGCAGAATTTTTGTCGCCGCGGCCGACCCATCTAGATGCAGCGAGCGCCGCCGACTCAGTAACACGAACAAGTTCGAGAGCCAAGTTGCGGTCTGGGCGTTGCGTCAACGGCATCAACGAAGATGTTAGCCCAATATCACTTCAGCCAAATAAACAACTAGCGTTCGGATTGTGAGCGAACTAAACCCGAATGCACCCGTGACTGAGTGGGAGCTCGACGAATGGTCACGCGAGACGCGCGCAGAATTGACGTCGATGTTGATTGAAGCGGGAATTGCGCATCGATGGGATGACACGGTTCTCATTGCCGAGTCGGCTCGCGAAGTTGATGTCGAAGAAATTTTGGATGAGATTGAAAATCTCGAAGATGAGATTGACGAGCAAGACGATGACGTCGATCAGGCTGACGCAAAAGTTTTGTCGCAACTTGCTGGCGTTGCTCAAAAAATTGCACGAAACCCATCTGATGGGGGCGCGATTGCCAGTCTCGAGCGACTGCTTGAGTCGATTGATGCGTCGAGTGCGCCAGGTGACATGAGCGACTCTGTATGGCGACAAATTAAAGATCTTGCAAGTCAGGTTGAAGATGCGCTTGTTGGTGGCGATCGCGCAGATGAAGTATTAGCAATGGATTTAGCAAGTCGGCTTGCGGCAATTTTGCGCCCGAATCTCTAGCTGTTTTTTGCAAATGGCAATTAGTCTCTGAAGTTATGGTTGCTGGCGAAGTGCTTGCTGAAATAGAGATTTGGCACACTCGGCCGTTTACGCCGACGCGACGCTTGTCGATTGGTGCTCTGAACTTGCCAGTTGAGCATTCGCCGGGTTTTGGTGGCTTGTTGCTGGGCGGCATAGTTGCCCAACATTTTGGTGAAATTGATGACGAAGTTGTGCCCGATGTTCATCGCTTACTGGCGCAAGTTGAGCGCGGCGAAAGAGTTGTGCAGCCGCGACTGCGACATCGTTTGCAAACCGATCGCCATGGTTTGGCCAAGAGCGTGCATCGTCTTCATGGCAACGAGAACGAACTGAAATTCAATTTTGAATCAAACGGCAGTGAATTGTTGCAGGTGCTTGGGGCGATTTATTCGCTAGAACGACTCGAAGATTCTGCGCGACGTGCGCTTAGTTCAGTAATTAGTCGCGCAATGCGCTGGCGTGGACCACTTGATTCGTCGTTCATTTCTTTTTTGGCCGGCAATGCTTCGGCGAACATTTCGGCGATGGCCGACCCGCGAGCATGGGCACTTGAGTTGCTTGGGTTTCCGGCGGGCACAGTGAAGCCATCAAAGCGTCAAGTGCAAGAAAGGTATCGCGCAGTGTTGCGCAGCGTTCACCCAGACCACGGCGGCGATGCGTTGACCGCCAGCAAATCAATCGAAGAAATTGGAGAAGCCCGCCGAGTGCTATTGCGCTCGTGAAAACGCGTGTGCTGCTGCGCTCGTGATTGCGGGCGTTGTGTTGTTTCCGGGAGCGGGAACAAGTGCAAGTCATCAATCTCTAATTGCAATTGAAACTGCGATAAACAGCGCAAGCACAAAAATTAAAGTTGCGCGTTGCGATTTTGAATATCGCAAGGCTGGCAAGAAGTTTCCGGATAAAACGCCCGTGTTAATCGAGACTGTTCGCAAAGCCATAACGCAAGCCGCACACGATTGGGGTTGCAAAACTAATCAAATAGTGATTGGTGGTCGTTCGATGGGTGGCCGAATGTGCAGCATGGCGATTGCCGACTCAGAGCAAAAACTAGAAGTAGCCGGTTTGGTGTGCGTTTGCTATCCGCTGCATCCACCTAAACAGCCGAGCAAGTTGCGTAGCGAACATTTGCCCCGAGTGACCGCACCGACACTATTTATTAGTGGCACTCGCGATGAATTCGGCACGGTCGAAGAACTCACTGCTGCAACTTTGCCGATGAATAACAAAAAGCACGTTTGGATAGACGGCGCGAGACACGACTTAAAGAATCGAGATGCTGAAGTTGGCGAGATTATTGCAAATTGGATTGTTGATTTGTAGCCAGTTTTAGGTCGATAACATCTTGCGGATTGAGTTCTTCGAGTTCGCGGTGTGCCGACTCAGGAAAAGTTGCATAGACCAAAATGCCGGCGATAATCGGCCCGATTGCGAGCCAGCTCATAACTGTGCCGTAACTGAAGTCGCTGTCAAGAAAGTAACCAGCGCCGATAAGACCAAGACTGCCGCCAATTAGCGAAGCCGTCATGATCACACTCGAGGCAAACGAACGACGCAATGTTGGAAACATCTCGCCACGATAGACAGCCATCGCCGGATAGGCGAGACCCAAACAGACGCCACCCGAAACAGAAGCAAGCCACATTGCTTGACCGCTTGTACTGAATGCTGCAGTCAACAAAATTGCCCCGAGCGGAAACGTGATTGCCGAAAGAACGCGTCGCCCACGCCGATCGGCAACGCGACCGCCGATTAGCAGACCAATTGACGCGGGTGTGCCGGTGATCAGCGTGAAAGCAGTGACCATGACTGCCGAATAGTTATGGACATCGCGCAAGTAGCGAACCTGAAAGACAGACGATGCAGCAATAAATATGTTGCCGAAAATTGCGACAAGGCTTTGCGTAGTCAAACGCGTTTTATCGATGCGAGTCGACAACTCGAGGTTGGCGTCGTGGCGCTCTGTGAAGCGTGTCGTCTCGGGAAGTTTGCGCCACAAAATGACTGCGATCACTAGCCACGCGAGCGAGATTGCATAGATGTATCGCCACGAGTCTTCACCAAGATCGGCAATCGGCAGTGCTGCAAATGCAAAACCAGCGCCGAACCCCGCGGCTATGGCCAACACACTTGTTGCCCAAGCGCGAGCGTCGCGCGACATTTCTTCAGTAGCGACGATGCCGATCAAAATTGTTAAAACCAACGCAAGTGGTCGGCCGATTGTTTGTGTCGCCACCAAAATTGAAAAGTTTGGTGCAAGACCACCAAGTGCCGTGATGATTGGTGCGCCAAATGCGCAAAAAATAATTAATCGTCGACGGCCGATGCGGTCGGCGAGTGCGGCGAGCGGAAGTGAAATGACAACACCCCAGCGGATGATTGCTGCGCCGATGCCTTGTCCCTGTTCTGAAATTGCAAAATCTTGTGCTGCATACGCGACTGTTTGTGTGAACAATGTGTTGGCGTATGTTGCAGGTACGCAGGCCAAGGCGAGAAGCCACAAAATAGTGCGTTGGCGCGCAGTCAATGGGGGCGTTCGGGGTTTTCGGCTCACTGCGGGAGCATACTGAAATGTCATGAATAATGAGTCTCCACGCATCATTGTGCGCCGCTCGGGGCCACTTTCGGGCAATGTTCAGGTGCCTGGAGCAAAAAACTCAGTTTTGAAATTGATGGCTGCAACTTTGCT
Organism: Ilumatobacteraceae bacterium; assembly: GCA_030727685.1. Lineage (GTDB taxonomy): Bacteria > Actinomycetota > Acidimicrobiia > Acidimicrobiales > Ilumatobacteraceae > BACL27. The sequence goes on along the minus strand of JANRBC010000058.1, from coordinate 1,273 downwards.
GGCTGAAGGTGAATTCGTGTTGACAAATGTGCCTGCGATTGCCGACGTCGACACGATGTCTGATTTATTGGCGGCTCTTGGTGTGAAAACTAAGTGGCTGGGGCCCCATGAACTTTCGTTGACGAATTCTGGAAACATCTCGACAGAAGCTCCGTTTGAAAACGTCGACAAAATTCGCGCCAGCATCAATGTGCTTGGACCGTTGCTCACGCATTATGGTCAAGCGCTGATCAACTGGCCGGGCGGCGACGACTTTGGCGGACGACCGATTGATCTACATATCAGTGGCCTCGAAAAAATGGGCGCAACGATTGAACAGAACTTATTGAACATCAACGCGTATGCCGACGAATTGCATGGCGCCGAGATTGAACTTTCGTTTGCCAGTGTTGGTGCGACTGAAAATATTTTGACTGCTGCGATCTATGCAAAAGGCACGACTGTGATTGACAATGCGGCGCGCGAGCCAGAGATTGGCGATTTGTGCAACATGCTCGTGGCGATGGGTGCGCAAATTGAAGGCATTGGTACTTCGCGACTGGTGATTCACGGTTCGAAAAAAGGTTCTTTACGCAGTGTGCGACATGCAGTGATCAACGATCGCGTGCAAGCAGCGACGTACATTGCCGCGGTGGCGATTGCCGGCGGCGATGTGCAGGTGCGCGGTGCGCGACCTGAACACATGGAGATGGTGATTAACAAATACACGCAGATGGGTGTGTCGATTTATCCGCAACGAGATGGTCTGCGTGTCACGGCGCCAGAGCGTCTTGCGGCAATTGACTTTGCGACGCTGCCGTATCCGGGTATTGCCACCGACTACAAGCCACTGCTCGTGGCGATGAACTCGGTCTCAAGTGGTGTGGGCATTGTGACTGAAAATTTGTTTCCGGGTCGGTTTAGATATATCGAAGAGTTGTGCAAACTCGGCGCCGACATTCGCATCGACGGACATCATGCCGTGATCAAAGGTGTCGATCATCTGATTGGCACTGCGGTAACGGCACCTGATATTCGTGCTGGTGCTGCTCTAGTTGTCGCTGGTTTGGCGGCTCACGGCGAAACAGTGATCGGTGAAATTCACCACATCGATCGTGGTTATGACGACTTAGTCGGACGACTTAGTGGTCTCGGTGCTGACATCACTCGCGTTTGACTCGCGTTTGACGCGTCGCGTTGCCTGCCATAACACCCCGATTATCACGAGAATTGGTCCAACGACCAAGAGAATTTCATCCCAACCACCTTGGTGAGCAAGCACCCTCGTATCGTA
>JANRBC010000057.1 GCA_030727685.1 Ilumatobacteraceae bacterium | reverse complement strand
TCTTCGCGTTTGTAGAACTGCAGTTCGTTCAGTTTTTCGAGGTTCCATGAAAGAGCGCCCTCGGTGCCGTAAACCTCGAATGCATTTTGACTTTCTGGGCCAACCATCGAGCGACTTGTTTCAAACGTGCCGGTTGCGCCGTTGTTGAATGTGCAAAGCATCGATGCGAAGTCTTCGTTTTCGACTTCGCCCTTCGGGTCGGTGGCTTTTCCACGACCGTAATGGCTGGCGGCACCAGTTGGTAGAGGTCGATGAGTGATCGTGTTGTTCTTCATTCCGGTGACTTCGGCAATGTCACCAACCAAGAAGTGGGCAAGAGAAACTGAGTGGCTGAGAATGTCGCTGGTGACGCCGTAGCCTGCCTGTGCAAATTTGAATCGCCATGTGAGCAAACCGAGTTCGTCGCTGCCGTACATCGACAAGAAGCGACCGCGATAGTGGGTCACTCTGCCGATTGCTCCACTTGAGATCAATTCGCGTGCGTGAATCACGAGCGGTGACCACAGGTAGTTGTAACCCACACCAGTTGCTGTCGAATGTTTGGTTGCGATCTTGAACGCCTCGACAGTTTGTGCCGGTGTGCCACCGATTGGTTTCTCACTGAAAATTGCTTTACCTGCGGCCGCCGCTGCGGTGATCATCGGTACATGCAACATGTTGGGCGCAGTCACCCATACGGCGTCGACATCTTTTGCTGAAACTGCCTCTTCGAATCCTGGCACTGCACGGGCAAAGCCAAAATCGTTAACTGCGCGATCGCGACGACTTTGTTCAACGTCGGCGCAGACAACAAGTTCGGGCTTGAATTTTGCATCAGGAAAAAGCGAAGCGATGCGCAACGCTGCACGACTGTGCGCTTGCCCCATCCACCCGAGACCTAATACTGCAATGCCGATTCGCTTTTTCATTTACTTCTCCGTTGATTGTGGTTATGAATTATTAACGCGACCGTTTGCTGATGTCATCGGTACACGAGGGTCTTGCTTTTGGGTTTTCCAAGCGTCGCGTATCCAGTGATGGCTTGGGTCGTCGCAGAAAGCCATTGTGCGATCTTGGGCAGGGCCCGCCAAAACATTTAGAAAGTACATCGGATACTCGGGAGCGGCGATTGACGGCCCGTGATAACCCGCAGGCAAAATGTAAACGTCACCGTCGCTCAGCGTGATTGTGTCGTCAACTTTTTTATCAACGGTGTACGCGTGAAAGTAGCCGCGACCTTCGGCATCACCGTGGTCTGAGTTTTGTTTGCCGATTCTGAAATAGTAAATCTCTTCATTCATGTTTGGGCACCCAGCGATGCCGTCATGGCGATGTGGCGGCCACGACGACCAGTTGCCGCCCGGCGTGAGAACTTCGCAGATGATGATTCGATCAGCAGCAGCAAACGAATCTGGTGTGGCGATGTTGTTTACTTGGCGAGTGGCAAACCCGGCACCGCGCGGTTCGACTGGCACTGAATTCGCCAGCCCGTGGTGAGGTGCAAATTCTTTTGTCGCAATGGCTGTGCAGACTGCAACTTCGCCCGACTCTGCTGCGAGCGAGAACTTCGCCCCGACTGGCGCGTAAAACCAGTCAGCAACAGCGGCGAAAACACCAGGTCGACCTGCGAGTTCGTATTTTTTATCGCGATGCTTAATTGTGACTGACATGCTCGACAGTGGCACAACGACTGCCTCTCGGTTGCCAAGATCAATTTCAACTTCTTTATTTATTGTCGAGAACGAATAAACGTCGATACCGCAGTATGTCCAACCCGCACGCTTAACGTCGAGCGCGAGTGGTTGGTTCGGTGCACTCAGTGATCCGGTAGGAAAATACCAATCTGATGTTGCAGACATGACTTAGGCGCCCGATACGTGAACGAGTCTCGCGGCTCGATCGACTGAACGTTCGACATCATTATCGAATGGATACAAAAGTGGCCGACCTGCAACCAATCCGATCACATTTGGTATTTGCAACGCACTGCGCCACTCTTCAAATGTTGCGTCGAGATTTTCGCCTGGGTCACCACCGAGCAGAAGAATTGGAAGTGTCGTTGACTCGCGCAACGTTGTGTGGTTTGTCCATGACGGCAGTTTGAGCCAGGTGTAACTTGCCGATGAACCAAAACCTGCGGTGATTGAAACAATTTTGTCGAGCCGGTCAGTTGATTTGTCGAGCATCGGCATGCCGTTTGCATCTTTTTTATACGGCAGCGGTTCGACGAGACAGACGATTTTTCGTTCGGCAAGCAGACGCATTGCATCGACGACGTATTCAATTGTTCGGCCGACGCCAATGTCTGTGTCTTCAAAGCGCACCAACACTTTTCCGGCGTCAAGACCAAGTTCGGCAATGCTGTCAGCGTCATATGCTGTCACCGGGTCGTCGAGACCCCATGTCGTGCCGAGGTAGCCGCCGCGATTCATCGTGCCGAATACGAGTTTTGATTCGAGCGCGCCAAGCCAAGCCAATTCTTCGACGATGTCGGCGCTAGCCAGCACGCCATCAACATTTGGGTTGCTCAGACTGCGCACCAAGCGATCGAGCAATAAACGCCGATTAGCGATGATGTATTTTTCTGATCCGGCAGAAATTATGCCTCGCGCAGTGTGATCTGCTGCAACGATCAGCAGGCGACCATCTTTGCCAATTAGTTTTCGACGTTTTCGATTGACCAATGCTTTTCTAAATGACTCTGGGCTTTTAAGACGGGCCTGAATCAACTCGTTGTATTGCTTGTCGGTGAGCGAAGAGAGCATGGTTTTTACAGCCTAAATTTTTTGCTGCTCGGCAATGAAGTCGCGCAATATCGGCTCGGTCGGCATGGCGTCAGCGCAAGTTAGTTTGGTGGCGACATAGGCGCCAGCGGCGTTAGCAAATTCACCGATCTGTTGAACTGACCAACCGTGCAGCAACCCGTGGGCGAGTGCGCCACCAAACGCGTCGCCTGAACCCAAGCCGCATACGAGTTTGATTTTGCATGGGGCAATGCGAATTCGCTCGGTAGAAGTTGCCAGCATCACGCCTTCAGCGCCAAGTTTGACGATTGCTAGTTCTACGCCGTCAGTCAAAAGTTTGTCGGCGATCGCATTCGGGTCGGTTAGGCCGATCGCCATCTCACACTCGGTGCGATTGCCAACGACCACAGTGCAGTTGGCGATGGCTGCACGGGCGGCAGCCCCGGCTTCTTGAAGCGACGACCAAAAACTTGGTCGATAGTCGAGATCAATAATGGTGTGGCTCTTTCGGTTGCGTTGCGCCAACCATTTAAACGAAGACTTTGCCGTTTCGCCATGGGCGAGTGCACAGCCACTCATCCAAAAAACGCCACAGTTATCGATCAAATCTTTTGGAATCGAATCTGAATTTATGGTTGTGTCTGGCGCATTTGGCTGTCGGTGAAAAATAAGTTTTGGATCTTCAGGTGGATCGAGCGCAGCAAGCACGACTGGCGTCAAGCCGTTTGATTCAGTTAAAACATATTTTGTGTCGACACCCCAACTGTCGAGCTTGTTGACGATGTATTGGCCGAGCGGGTCACCGCCAACTTTTGTCAGCAAGACGGCGTGATTGCCAAGTTTCGCCGCGGCGACTGCCACATTGCTCGGGCTGCCACCGACACTTTTAGAAAATGTCTGTTCGCTTGCAAATGCCGCACCAGCTTCAAGACCGTAGAGATCAACACTGACTCGACCAACTGCGACGATCGTGTTATTCATCAGCATGAGTTTACGCAGAGCACTTGACTTTATTGTCATTGATTGGTTTCACCGAGTAGTTTGCGTGCATGCGAATTGCGGTTTTTGGCGCCGGTCGAATGGCCGAGATTCGAATTGAAGACATGGTTCTCGACTCTCGCATTACCGAGATTGCGGTCATAAACCGATCTCCACAACGAGCCGAGTCGTTGCAAGCAAGATTCGGTGTAAAAGTTTTGCCCGAAGAAAAATTCAAGCCTGAAGATTTTGATTCGTACGTGATAACGACTGGCACATCGCATCATGCGACCGCACTTGATTTAGTGATCGGGCCAAATCGAAAGATCTTTTGTGAAAAGCCAATTGCTCTTGAATTAGCCGAGACAGATCAGGTTTTGAAGCGACTGAGTGACTCGGGCGCCGAAATGCAAGTGGGTTTTCAACGACGGTTTGATCCGCCGATTGCTAAAGCCAAACAACTGATCGACGCCGGAAACGTTGGAACGTTGTATCACCTCAGATTTATGTCGAACGATATTGAACCATCATCGCGAGAGTTTCTTGCAGGTAGTGGCGGTATTTTTCGTGATTTACATGTACACGATTTTGATTTGGCTGAGTGGTTGTGTTCAGAACCAATCGCCGAGGTTTACGCGACGCGTCGCGTGCGCGAATTTCAGCAGTATGCAGAGTTCGAAGATGGCGATGTTTCGCTTATTCATGCGATGACAAACTCTGGCGTGCAGATAAGCATTTCGGGCACACGTCACGACCCTCGTGGCCACGACGTCAGATTTGAAATTTTTGGATCAAAAGATTCGGTGAGTGCAGGTTTGGCGCCGCGCACACCGTTGAACTTGCTTGACCCGGGTATTGGGTTGAGTGACAAGCCGTACTCAGGTTTTGTAGACAGATTTCGAGAAGCGTTCAGACAAGAGACGAAGGCTTACATCGAATGGCTGGCTGGCAATCGACCGAATCCGTGCAGCCCTGACTCGGCTCGCAGCGGAATTTGTATTGCGATTGCATGCGAGATCTCGGCGCGCGAAAAGCGTGTGGTTAAAGTTTCAGAGGTTCGGGGGTCGTGAGTCGACTGAAACTTGCGTTGATCGGGTTGGGTCGCATGGGTCGCGTGCACGCACTGGCACTGGCAAAATCAACGAAGATTGAAGTTGTAGCTGTTGCCGACCCATCGAGCCAGTCGATTGAGTTTGCCAAAAATACTTTCAAAGATGCATCGACTTTTTCTGACTATCGGCAGGCGATGCAGCATGCTGGCTTAGAAGCATGTTTGATCGCATCGCCCACACCGTTGCACGCCGAGATGGTTCAACATGCTCTAAACAAACAGTTGCACGTATTGTGCGAAAAACCTCTCGCACTCGATGTTGCGGTTGCAAAAAAATTAGCGAATGAAGCCGAGTCAAAGAAGTTGGTGCTTCAGATTGGACATTGGCGTAGGTTTTCGCCGCCGTGGCTGACCGCTAAAAGACTTTTAGACGAGGGCGCAATCGGCGATCCGTTGATGATTCGGCTATCGCAATGGGATGCAAATTCGCCTCCAGCGAGTTTTTGTGATGTGAAAGTCAGCGGTGGGCTAGCGATTGATTGTGGTGTGCACGAATATGACTTGGCTGAGTGGTTCTTTGGAGAGCCCGCACAAGCAGTGCGCGCTTGGAACTTGCCATTAGTTGAAAAGTCACTAGAAGCAGTTGGCGACGTAGATAATTTGTGTGCCGTGCTTGAGTTTGCCGAATCGCGAACTGCGATTGTCGATTTGTCGCGCAACTGTCGATACGGAGACGACGTTCGCACCGAAATTCTTGGCAGTAACGGCGCAATCTTTGTTGATCTTCTGCCGACCGGGCGCACGAGATTGGCGACCAAAGACGGCGTTGTCGAAGTTTCGGGTTCGCAAGCACCAGATGCGACCGCGGCGGGTATCGAAAATCAATTGGATGCTTTCGTGCAAGCGATCAAAGTCGGCGGCACGGGCGCTGTGCCGAGTGGTTACGACAGTGCGAGATCTACGAACATCGGTCATGCAGCAATTAGTGCGGCAAAGAGCGGCGAGAAAGTTCTTGTCTGAGATGTA
>JANRBC010000056.1 GCA_030727685.1 Ilumatobacteraceae bacterium | reverse complement strand
TCATCTGCGCCAACTTTTTTCGCGGCGGCCTTCTTCGCGCCAGCAACTTTCTTGGCGCCGGCTACTTTTTTGGCGCCAGCAACTTTCTTCGCCGCAGTTTTTTTAACCGGCTTGTCAGAAACTTCTTCTGGCTGCACATCGCGCATCAACCCTTCGCGCTCGGCACGCGCACGAATGCGATCTGCCTGAGCATCGATAACAGTCGACGATGGGCCCTTTACACCAATGCCAAGTTTTCCGCTGAGGTCAATGACCTCGGCGTTGGTCATTCCGAGTTCTTTAGCGATCTCGTGAACGCGTTTGGCTTTTGGCAAAGTGTTTAGCCTCTCGAACTTTCTGCGGCGCCACCTGATTGAGCAGCAACTTGTTCTTGACTGAGAATCGAACCATCAGCCGCATGCCATTCCATTGCGCCGGTCTCGATGTTCGTCTTCCATTCGCCTTCTGCGTACATCGTTTCGGTTGTTGCAGCTTCGGCAGGTCGACGCACAACTGCGTTGCCCTCGGCAGCAGCTTCTGACTCGCTCTTAATGTCGATGCGCACGCCTGTTAGACGAGCAGCAAGAGTTGCGTTCACGCCCATCTTGCCAATTGCCAACGACAACTGAAAGTCAGGCACGATTACATCGGCTTGAGTTTCGTCTGGGCTCAGTCGAACTTCGCTGACCTTGGCTGGCGACATCGCTTTAGCGATGAAGTCACGCTTGTCTTCGCTGAACGGAATAATGTCAACTTTTTCGCCGCGCAATTCGTTTACGACCATGCGCACTCGACCACCGCGAGCACCCACACAGGCGCCAACAGGGTCAATCGCTTTATCGTTCGACCAAACTGCGATCTTTGTTCGTTGTCCCGGTTCGCGAGCACACGACTTAATTTCGACGATGCGATCGGCAATCTCAGGCACTTCCATTTCGAACAAACGCATGATCAAACCAGGGTGAGTTCGGCTGACAACAATCTGCGGGCCCTTCGGTGTGCGACGCACTTCAACGATGTATGCCTTCAAACGAGCATTCGGCTCGCGAGTTTCGCCGAGCACTTGCTCTGCTTGTGGCAACAACGCCTCAACACGACCCAAGTCAAGCAGCGTGTATCGAGTGTCTGTTTTTTGCACAGCACCCGAAACGATGTCGCCTTCGCGGTTGGCATATTCTTCGAACTTGCGCTCGCGCTCTACTTCACGAATTCTCTGGCCCATCACCTGTCGGAAGGTCACCGCAGCAATTCGGCCTAATTCATCTTTCTTCGGCGTGTCATCACGCTCGTTGATCCAGTTGCCGTCGTCATCAACGTCATATGCGGTGAAGGTGATGTCCATGTTGTCTGGATTAATGCCGACGATCACTTCATCGGCTGCACCCTGACGCTTTTTATACGCGGTCGCCAATGCCTCGACAAGCACCTGCAACAGTGCGTCAATCGAAATACCTCGGTCTGCTGCGAGCATGCGCAGCGCTTCTGACATGTCCAAGTTGCTCATGATGCTTTCGCCTCCATTTTGTTTGCACTCTTTTTCTTTGAGTGACGAGCATCTTCTTTTGATGTCGTCGCTAATTCAAAAACTGTTTTCGCGCGATCGATTTCGACATGTTTGATCACAACTTCAACGCCGTCTTCTTTGCGCACGATGATTTGCTTGTCGTCTGCAGTTGCGAGAACACCGTGCACTCGTCGCTCGCCAGTTAAATCGTGTGGTGCGGTCAATCGCACGCTTACAACTTTGTTGATTTCGCGCTCGAAGTGTCGTGGCAATCGCAAGTTTCGCTCAAGACCTGGGCTAGTCACTTCAAGTGTGTATCGACCAGGCACGGGCTCGGTGTGGTCGAACTCTCGTGAAACCAAACGGGTCAACAATCCGATTTTTTCGAGATCGACGCCAGCAGGCTTGCCGTTTTCGCCAATCAAACCTGGCTTCGTATCGACAACAACACGCACGATGCCGCTGACAAATTCGAGGTCGTAGAGATCAAGGCCGAGATCGCTAACGATTGGCGTGACAATGTCGCTGATGCGCGTAAGCACTGCGCTCTCGGTCGTATTCTGCGTCATTAGATATCTCTCCTTTCTCTCAATAATCAATACAAAATCACCATCAAATAGCCGTTTTGGCGAACCAAAACGACACCCGATAGAGAACAAAAGGCGTGGGCCGAAACCCACGCCTTCGGTTCGTAGAACTTTAAAGGTCATCTCAAGTATAGGGGTTTTAGTAAAGTTTTCGTGAGGCGCTATTCAATGCGCTACGAGGTGAGGCCCTGTGATTTTGCGTATGTCAACTATGTTTTTGCGGACATTACGCGATGATCCTGTCGATGCTGAAGTGCCAAGTCATCGTCTCTTAGTTCGTGCAGGTTACATTCGTCGCGCTGCACCAGGCGGTTATACATGGTTGCCTCTTGGTTTGCGAACGTTAAATCGCGTCGAAGCGATTATCCGAGAAGAAATGGATGCAATCGGCGCCCAAGAAGTGCACTTTCCGGCAATGTTGCCTCGCGAGCCTTACGAGACAACAGGTCGTTGGACAGATTACGGCCCGAATTTGTTTCGCTTGCAAGATCGTCGCGGCGTTGATTATCTGCTCGGCCCGACACACGAAGAAATGTTCACACTATTAGTGAAAGATCTCTATAGCAGTTACAAAGATTTGCCGCTCTGGCTTTATCAAATTCAAACAAAGTTTCGCGACGAGGCTCGCCCACGCGCAGGTTTATTGCGCGGTCGCGAATTCTTGATGAAAGATTCTTACAGTTTCGACATTGATCAAGATGGTCTGCAACGCAGTTACGACGCACATCGCGCCGCATACTTGCGAACTTTCGATCGGTTGGGTTTGCCATATGCAGTCGTCTCGGCGATGTCTGGCGCGATGGGCGGTTCGGCTTCTGAAGAGTTTTTGTTTCCGTGTGAGTCGGGCGAAGACACGTTCGTCAGTTGCACCAAGTGTGACTATGCGGCCAACACCGAAGCGGTTCGCGTCGGCGAGCCATCGAAGATCGACTTCGCGAGTTTCGCCGCTGCAGTCGTGCACGACACACCGGCAACACCAACAATTGCGACACTCGTCGATTTATTTAACACTCGCGCCGATCTAAAACGCAGCGACCGTGCGTGGCACGCAGGTGACACACTCAAAAATGTTGTCGTCAATTTGCGTCACCCCGATGGTCGCATCGAGCCACTCGCAGTTGGCGTGCCTGGTGATCGCGACGTCGACCTCAAGCGTCTCGAAGCACAGGTTGCACCTGCCGAAATCGTCGACTTCACCGAAGAAGACTTTGCCAAAAACAAAAACCTTGTCAAGGGTTACATCGGGCCGACGGCGCTCGGCGAAAAGAATGCGAGCGGCATTCGATATTTGCTCGATCGCAGCATTGCCATCGGCAGCGCGTGGATAACCGGCGCCAATGCGCCGGGTAAACACGTTGCCGGTCTCGTATACGGCCGAGACTTTTCATGTGACGGCATTGTCGACGCTGCCGATGTACGCGACGGCGACCCATGCCCGAAGTGCAACGCGAAACTTCACATTCGTCGCGGCATCGAAATCGGTCACGTATTTCAACTCGGTCGCAAATATGCCGAAGCACTCGGGCTCACAGTGCTCGATCAAAATGGCAAGACTCAAGTCGTCACGATGGGTTCATATGGCATCGGTGTTTCGCGTGCGGTTGCTGCAATCGCCGAAGCAAATCATGACGAACTCGGCCTCAAGTGGCCGACTGCTGTTTCGCCAGCCGATGCACACATCGTTATCGCCGGCAAACCAGGTGACGAGACCGCAGGCGCTGGCACTCAACTTGCCGAAGAACTCAGCGCCAAAAATATGACCGTAATTCTTGACGATCGCAAAGGCGTTTCGCCCGGTGTGCGATTCAAAGACGCCGAACTAATCGGCACACCACGCATCATCATCGCTGGTCGTGGCGTCGCAGCCGGTGTTGTCGAAGTTCGCGATCGTCGCGCCGGCACTGCCAGCGAGATTGCACTCGCCGATGCTGCCGAGTTTGTCGCAAAAATGCCAGCAACTTAAGAGACTCGACTACAAATGCCAACACGACTCTCGCCCGCACTCAAAAATTATGACTGGGGCGACATCATCGCTCTTCCAGATTTCATCGGTCAACCAAGAGACGCAAAACCTTGGGCAGAACTTTGGTTCGGCACACACCCCGATGGTCAAGCAACAGTGCAAACAGGCAACGGCATTAGTCACCTCTCTGAAATCGTCGGCGAACTTTCGTTTTTGGTCAAACTCATCGCAGTTGCCAAACCGCTTTCGATTCAAACTCATCCAACAATTGCACAGGCCCAGGCCGGCTTTGCTCGCGAAAACAATCTCGGCATTGATCGCGCAGCCTTCAATCGCGTCTATCGCGACACAAATTCGAAACCCGAGTTGCTTTGCGCACTGAGTGACTTTGAAATGCTTTGTGGTTTTGCGCCAATCGAGCAGTCGCTCGCACTCGCCGAACAAAACGGATGGCTTGAACTCGCACGACACTTAAAGCTGACAGGTTTAGAAAAAACAGTCCGCTGGGCACTCGAAGAAAAGAACCATAAGACACCGACGAATCTGCCGAATCACCTTCGAATCGTCGGTGAACTTTATGCCAACACTGGCGGCGTCTATGTCGCTCTTCTAATGAACCACATCACGCTCAAGGCCGGTCAAGCGATGTTCTTGCAACCCGGCAACGTGCATTCATATTTAAGTGGTCTCGCCGTCGAAGTCATGTCGAGCAGCGACAATGTCATGCGCGCAGCATTCACAACTAAACACGTCGACCTCCAAGAGTTTTTCGCAACTGCAAAGATCGAGTCGCATTTGCCAGCACAAGTCACACAACGAGATTCTTCAACAAACACAGTTGATTACGAGATTCAAAACGCGCCGTTTAGCGTGCAAAAAATCACTGTGAATAGCGCCATGACAATTCAGGCCAATCACGAGGTAGAACTATATTTATGCGTGCAAGGTCAGTCAGGTGCATTGCATCAAGGGCAAGCCTGCATTTTGCACCAGCACGAATTGCTGCAACTCGAAAAAGATTCAGTCGTGTTTCGCGTCTGGGGCAAATAGTTTCACCGCAGGCTATTTAATATGAAAAATAAACTTTCTCGCGCTCGTCGTTTCGCACTTCTCACCGTTGCAGTTTGTCTCACTGTCGCCGCGGGCATCTCGACACCTTTCACGCCAAACACGGGTCCATCGATTTTGATTCTCGGTGACAGCATCACTTGGGGCACCGAATATTTCGCCAAATCACAAAAACTTATTGCCGCCGACGAGCAATGGACCAACATCGTCATCGACGGTCAATATTCGCGCCGAGTTGCGTTTCCGACGCCCAATGCATCCACCAAATTTTCGGGTGTCAAGACTTTTAAAAAACTCAGCGACAACGGTCTTAAAGCCGACGCCGTGATCGTTGCGCTTGGCAGCAATGATGTTGCGATCGAAACCAAAGAGGCTGTTTACGAGTTAATCATTCGCGATCTCATGACGACCATCGGTGATGTGCCGGTCACTTGGCTGACCGTCAATCGTCGCGATACGCCCGCGATTGCAAAACGCAGCATCTTGTTCAATCAGGTGCTCGTGCGGCTTGCGCCCGAATATCCGAATCTGGTTCTCGAAGATTGGTATTCAAAAATTGCCAAGCGCACAAAGTGGATGGCATGGGACAAAGTGCATTTAACGCCGTCGGGTTATAAGGCTCGCGCCAAACTGCATCGACGACTCGCGCGCGATTTATTTGATCGTCACATCATCGCCACAACGCCAACGACGACTGTTCCGCCGACTGCAGAGTCACCCGCGCCGACCGACACGTCGCCGTCAACAACCACCGCGCCTTAGCGCACCCACCGCGCGTCACGCGCGGCGTGAACTCGCTACTTCTTAGCGGCGCTTGAAGTTTTCTGAAAGGTTGATCAGCAACCGAGTGCCGTATGC
>JANRBC010000055.1 GCA_030727685.1 Ilumatobacteraceae bacterium | reverse complement strand
AAACTTTATGAATGCTTCACGAAGGGTGATTGCGATCTGGCAGAGATTAATCCGCTGATTTTGAAACCGAACGGTGAAGTTCACGCACTTGATGCAAAGGTCACGCTCGACGACAACGCTGCTTTTCGTCACCCAGAATGGGATGAATATCGCGCAACTGAAGAACTAGACGAGCGCGAAAAACTTGCGCGAGAAAAAAACCTGCAATACATCGGTCTCGATGGCTCAGTCGGCATTATTGCTAACGGCGCTGGTTTGGCGATGAGCACACTCGATGTTGTCAATCAGGTTGGCGGTAAGGCCGCGAACTTTTTAGATATTGGCGGTGGCGCAAACGCCGAATTGATGACGGCGGCTCTCGAAGTGATCAACTCAGACACAAATGTGAAGAGCATTTTTATCAACATTTTTGGTGGCATTACTCGCGGCGATGAAGTCGCCAAAGGCATTGTTGAAGCGATGAAGCGCGTGAAGTTGCGAGCACCGATTGTGATTCGCCTCGATGGCACAAATGCAACTGAAGGAAGAGCGATCATTGCTGCCGCAGGCATCGGCGAGTCGCAACTGATTTCACGTTCGACGATGCTTGAGGCCGCGCGAAGTGCAGTCGAGATTGCAGGAAAGAAATAACATGGCGATTTTTGTCAACGAAAAAACAAAGGTTTTGGTTCAGGGCTTGACCGGCGGCCAAGGTCGTTTTCATGGTTTGCGCAATCGCGACTACGGCACCCAAGTTGTTGCAGGCGTAACGCCGGGCAAAGCAGGTCAAGACGTCGAAGGTATTCCTGTTTTTGACACGGTTGAAAGTGCAGTTGCCGCAACGGGTGCAACTGCATCATTTATTGCTGTGCCACCGAAAGCGGCACCAGCTGCAATTCTCGAAGCCGCGCGCGCAGGCATTGGTTTTGTCGTGTGCATCACCGAAGGCGTACCTGCTCAAGATGAAGCACGAGTGTTTGCAACATTGCAACGCGATTTTCCGAAGACTCGATTGCTTGGGCCGAATTGTCCTGGCATCATCAGCCCAGGCAAATGCAACATCGGCATCACCGCGGGCGAGATTGCCGCGCTGCCGACTGCCAAAGGGCCGAACGTCGGCATTGTTTCGCGGTCGGGCACTTTGACATATCAGGCGCTTTATGAGTTGAAACAACGCAACATCGGTGTGTCGACTTGCGTTGGCATCGGCGGAGACCCGGTGCCTGGCACTTCGTTCGTCGATTGTTTGGCTGAGTTTCAATCTGATCCTGAAACGCATGCGATCATCATGATCGGTGAAATTGGTGGCACAGCCGAAGAAGAGGCTGCCGAGTTCATCATGGCCCACGTGACAAAACCGATGAGTGCCTATATCGCAGGCGTTACAGCACCAGCAGGTAAAAAGATGGGCCACGCAGGGGCGATTATTTCTGGGGGCAAAGGCACAGCGCAAGGCAAGATGGATGCGCTGGAAAGCGCTGGTGTCAAAGTTGGCTTGAACCCAACTGAGGCTTGTGAATTGATGGCACAAATAATCGCATCAATGTAAGACTTAGTCTTTGATGAATAAACGATCTGATTTACTGACTTATATCCCGTCGCTTGACGGCATTCGAGCACTTTCAGTTCTGGCGGTGATCGTTTATCACGCCAACAAACTTTGGCTACCGGGCGGTTTTCTTGGTGTTGAGGTTTTCTTTGTGATCAGCGGATATCTGATCACGCTGTTGTTGCTCGCTGAGTCAGAGAAATCGGGCACCGTTAGTTTGAAAGATTTTTGGTTGCGTCGAGCGCGACGATTGTTGCCAGCACTTTGGGTAGTTGTTTTGGGTGTCGTGGTGTTTGCAGCGTTGTTTCAGCGCGAAATTCTCGGCACATTACGCGGTGATGTTGTCGCAGCACTGTTTTATGGCTTCAACTGGTTTCAAGTTTGGGTAGGCACGAGTTATTTCACCTCGTTTGAATTTGTGCCACTGCGACATTTATGGTCGCTTGCGGTGGAAGAACAGTTCTACTTAATTTGGCCAGTCGTGATGTTGGTAGTGGCTAAATTCGGCAAACGACGACTGCCAATTGTCAGTGCTGTTTTCGTTTTGGTCGCTGTCGCTTTGGCCGTTTATATGGCAGTGGTTTATCAGCCGGGCACGATCTCGACGATCAACGACACGCCAGAACAGTTCATGAGTCTGTTGGGTCAGTCGGTTTCGCGGGTCGACTATTTGTTTTTAGGTACATTCACTCGCTCGAGTGGTTTGTTGTTGGGTGCAGCTTTGGCAATTTGGTGGCGACCGTGGTTGTTGCAAAATTCGCGAGCGGGCGAGAGCAAGTTATACGACTTCGTCGGTTTTGGTGGTCTAGTTGCGCTGGCATTGATGATGTGGCGATTTGAAACCGTTATCGAAGGCACTGATGGTGGCACTGTCGGGTATGACTTGTTGTTTCGCGGTGGATTTTTCTTGACTGATATTGCGAGCGTTGCGCTGATCGCGGCCGCGGTGCATCCTGGTTCGAAAGTTATTGCAAAAAGTTTGGGTAACCCCGTGTTGGTTTGGTTGGGTCGTCGCTCGTACGGCTTTTATTTGTTTCACTGGCCGGTGTTTCAGTTTTATCGACGCTTTGCAGGTCAGGGTTTGACACCGTATGAATTTGTGGTTTTAGTTCTGCTCGCACTGGCTCTCACCGAATTGAGTTATCGCTATATCGAAACCCCTGTGCGTCAGGGCGCGATTTCGCGTTGGTGGCGCGAGTTTCGCCAACCTGCTCACGGTGCACAACTCGTGCGCCGACAGCGGCGAATTGTGCTCACTGCACTTGTCTCGCTTTTGCCCGTGTTCGGCGTTGTCAGTTTGGCAACGGCGCGTGTGCAATTAGATGAGATCGCTCAAAACTTGTCAGACAACGAAGGCAACACTGTCGACTTGTTGGCCGGCGGGCAAAGTGTCGGTGGTGGCGAACTGGCTGCAGCAACAACTATCGCCGGGCAAGTCGTGACGGCTACGACGACACTTGACGGTCAGGTGATCGATGTTTTGGCAATCGGCGACTCGGTGATGTTGGGTGCAGCCAATGTTTTGACCCAGCGTGGCGTGACTGTTGATGCGGTGAAGAGTCGCCCATATCGGCAGGCTCTTGAGATCGCCAACTTCATGAAGTCGGTCAATCGACTTGGGTCGGTTGTGGTCATTCATCTGGGCACAAACAACACAGTCGATGAAAAAACTCTCGACGAAATCATGGTGCCATTACGTGATGTGCCGCTGGTGTTGTTTGTGACGGTGCATGTGCCGAGCGAAGTTCGACAGAATACGAACAATCGACGAATTAATGAACTGCCTACAAGATATGAAAACGTCAAAGTTCTCGACTGGTATGCAATTGCGACTGCGCACCCTGAATATCTGTATAGCGACAAGATTCATATTCGGCCCGAAGGGCAAAAGGTCTATGCCGACTTGATGATGCAAGCAATTGGTCGGCCATAAGTTTTGTCCTAGGCTTACGCGCTATGACTACACCAGTTCGCATCACAGTTACCGGCGCAGCCGGACAAATCGGCTACGGAATTTTGTTTCGCATCGCATCAGGGCAAATGCTCGGTGCAAATACTCCGGTGATTTTGCAACTGCTTGAAGTGACCCCAGCACTCGGTGCGCTGAACGGCGTAAAAATGGAACTTGATGATTGCGCATATTCACCACTCGTAGATGTCATCACGACCGATGATGCCAATGTTGCTTTTGGCGACGCTGATATTGCTTTGTTGATCGGCGCGATGCCTCGCAAAGACGGCATGGAGCGCGCAGATTTGTTGACGGCTAATGGCGGCATTTTCAAACCACAGGGTCGGGCGATTGCCAAGAACGCCAAGAAGAACGTCAAAGTTTTGGTTGTCGGCAACCCGGCGAATACGAATGCTTTCATCGCGATGAGCAACGCACCCGAGATTGATCCGAAGCAATTTACGGCGATGACACGACTTGATCACAACCGTGCTGTGGCGCAGTTGGCTCAGCGTGTCGGCAAACCGGTGACTTCGATCAAAAAGATGACGATCTGGGGAAACCACTCGGCGTCGCAGTATCCAGATCTTTATAATTGCGAAGTCGACGGCAAAAATGCCGCGACTGTTGTCAACGACGAAACATGGACACGCGAAACTTTTATTCCGACTGTTGCCAAGCGAGGCGCGGCGATTATTAAGGCGCGTGGTTTGTCATCGGCGGCATCTGCTGGCACTGCAGCGATGGATCACGTGCGCAACTGGGTGCAGGGCACACCAGCAGGCGATTGGGTCAGTATGTCGGTGCCATCAGATGGCAGTTACGGCGTGCCTGCTGGTTTGATTTCGTCGTTTCCGTGCACATGCGCGAACGGCGAATACAGCATCGTGCAGGGCTTGCCGATCAATGATTTCAGTCGCAAGATGATTGACACATCGGTCGCCGAATTGATCGACGAGCGCGATGCCGTGCGCAGCCTCGGGCTCGTCTAAGTATTTGCGGCTCGCTGACGCGATCTAAGAGTCAGTTAAAAATTCGTATTGGCGTTGACGGCCGAAAAGACGGCGTCGAGAGCAAGAAATAATGGCTGAGTTGCGATAACACGTTCGTGGTCGCCTTTGAATCTAATTTTGCCGCTGATGAATGCCTCTTGGGCGTTTAGTTCGCCGGTGGCGACACCAACTGCAGTTTGCCAATCTTGTGTAAAGGCGATGTCTGAAACTTTTGCCGGACCTTTGCCAAAATTAATCTGACCATCGCGCGACTCGAGATGATATGTGACATCGCCATGGGGAGTGCCCGTCACTATTTGTGTAACAGAGACGATGTTTTCGCGCGCAACGGCGATGATCTCGCTATTTGCTTTGATGCTGTCGGCGACCGCGTTGATCCACTCGTTGCTGAGATAGTCAACGCGGGCTGACATGAGTTGTGAAACTGCTGACTAAGCAGCGATCATGCTTGTTGTCTTGCGACGCGAAAACATGATCGCAATGACCAAGATGACAAGAGAAACACCGGCGATGCTCAAGCGAGCAGTGTCGTTGTCTTTCAAGTTGATGATCGCTGGCAAGATCAACAGTGCAACCAAGTTCATTACTTTGATCAACGGGTTAAGCGCAGGACCAGCAGTGTCTTTGAACGGGTCGCCAACTGTGTCGCCGATTACGGCTGCTTTGTGAGCGTCTGAACCTTTGCCACCGTGATGGCCGTCTTCGATGTACTTTTTGGCGTTGTCCCATGCGCCACCTGAGTTGCTCAGGTAGTTAGCCATCAATTGACCGGTCAAAATAACACCAGCCAAGAACGCACCGAGTGCGGCATAACCGATGCCAAAACCGACAATAACTGGTGTGAGAACTGCAAGCAACGCAGGCGTTGTCAGTTCGCGAAGTGATGCTGCCGTACAGATATCGATTACCGGGCCGTAGTCAGGTTGTTTTGTGCCGGCCATAATTTTGCCGTCTGCAAACTGATTGCGAACTTCTTGCACAACGACGCCAGCGGTTCGACCTACTGCACGAATTGCGAGCGCCGAAAACATGAATGCAATTGATCCACCAATTAACAGACCAATGAATGTTTTTACGTCTGAAACGTTGATCTGTGTTTCAACCGCGCGGAAGATGTCGCTTCCTTGAAGTCTGTCGCCGATTTTTACTCCTGGGCTTGTGAACGAGCCAATATTCTCTTTTGTGTAAACGAGACCGAGTTCGCCGGCAATTGTCTCGATGTATGAGGCGAACAACGCAACTGCGGCAATTACCGCCGAGCCAATGGCGAAGCCCTTTGTTACGGCTTTTGTTGTGTTGCCAACGGCATCAAGGCTGACGAGAATTTTGCCTGTCTCGCCATGAAGTTCGCCAGCCATTTCGGCAATGCCAGCGGCGTTGTCAGAAACCGGACCGAAAGTATCTTCAGACACGATGACACCAGTCGTGGCGAGCATGCCCATGCCGCACAACGCAACGAGATAAAGCGAGAACTGAATGT
>JANRBC010000054.1 GCA_030727685.1 Ilumatobacteraceae bacterium | reverse complement strand
AACGACCAAGTGATGAGGCATTTGGGTGACACCCTCAGTGAAGCCGTCACCGAATGAAACAAAATTATTGCGTAGATAAAAATCAAGCGCCGAGTCGCGGGCTTTGGCCCAGACATATTTGGCGTTGAGTGTTTTGGCGTGAATGATGCCTGCATCAAGCAGCAGTTTGCCGAGACCAGATTTTTGGTGGTTGGTGGCCACAGCCATGCCGCGCAGTTGAATTGCCATGGCTGAAGAGTCGTGTTGCCACGGGTTGATGACCCAGGTTGAAGTGGCAATCAGATTTTTATTTTCATCAAAGATGCCAAGGTGAACAGTGCCCGGTTTTGAGTCTTCGGCGTATTTTGGGTCGCTAGTTGGTGTATCGGTACGCAAAACAGCGGTGCGCAGTGCATAGGTTTCTTCGGTCGCAATTTTTACGACTTGAAAATTAGGTTCAGCCACGAATTATGAGATTAGTTGGCGCAAGTCGAGCACTCGGTCGGCGATTGCTGATGCTTCGGCTTTGTCGTGAGTGACATGCAAGACGGTAGTGCCGCGAGTGCGCAATAATTTGCCGAGATCTTCGAGCAGGCGACCGTGCAGCTCTATGTCTAAGCCGGTTAGTGGTTCGTCGAGCAGCAGCACCTGAGGCTCAGCGATCAAGGCGCGTGCGACAGCAACACGTTTCGCTTCGCCACCTGAAAGATTGGTGACTGTTCGGTCGATGAGATGATTCAGACCAACGAGAGAGAGAACTTCGCGCACTTTATTATCCGTAATTTTTTTAGGAGTGCGTTTGATCTTTAAGGAGTATGCAACATTCTGGCCGACAGTCAGGTGCGGAAACAGTTGGTTGTCTTGAAACACCATGCCGATGTTGCGCAGGTGGGCTGGTTGGTCGGTGATGTCATGACCATTGAGATGGATTGAACCTGTGCTAATTGATTCGAGACCCGCGATGCAACGTAGCAAAGTTGTTTTGCCCGAACCGCTTGGGCCGGTGAGTGCAACGATCTCGTGATGTTTGATCGTGAGAGAAAGGTTGGCGAAGAGTTGAGACGAATCATAAATTATTGAGACTTTGTCGATTTCAAGCATGAGAATCTCGTGCAGATTTGGTGTTGGCAAACGAGTCGATGACGAAAATAACTATCAGACTGAAGATTGCCAGCAGAGTTGCCAAAGCGAATGCTTGTGACTGCAGTGAGTCGCCTGGGCGCGAGAGCAAGCGCGAGATCATGATTGGCAAAGTTTCGGCGCCGCGACGGGCGAGAAAACTGCTTGCACCGAATTCGCCGATTGAAACAGTGGCAGAGATTGCAGCCGCAGAGATAGCGGCACGACGAATTATTTTGAAGTCGATGTTGAGCCAAGTTTGGCGAGGCGATGCACCGAGCACACTCGATGCCTGGCGTAGTGAGTCAGGGATTGCTTGAAGCACGGGCAAGATAACTCGCATAGCAAGTGGCAATGCGACGAGCGCGTGGGCGAGGGGCAACATGAATTGAGCACCGCGCCAGTCGAATGGTTGTGTGTCGAAGGTGATGATGATGCCGAGACCAATTGAGACGGCCGAGATGACGACTGGCAGTGTTGCGAGACCAGAGATGAAGTGAAAGTTGTTGTTGCTGTAGGCGACGCTGCAGGCACTGAGCAGGCCGAGAAGTGTGGCCAGACTCATGGCGATAACTGCATATATAAGAGTCTTTGTGATTGATTGGGTGATTTCGGGGCTGGTGAAGACCGTGCGCCAAGCAGTGGTTGTAAATCTCGAGTTTGTGTTTATTGATTTGAACGCGATGGCAAGAACGGGGACTATCGCAAACACTGTGGCGCTTGAAATAATTGTTGCGGCTATTACTTTTTGCTTGCGTGTTTGCAGAGACTTTTGCCGTGAGATTGTTGGTTTAGTTGACTGTTTGAATTTGTTGCGGCTCGCTCTTGTCGTCACGATAAATAGCGAAACGATGATCACTATTTGCAGGGCACTGAGCAACATTGCCCCAGACACATCGCCAAGTTGCATGGCACGAAAATAGATCTCTGTTTCAAGAGTTGATCGTGATGGCCCACCAAGAACGCGAACTACGCCGTATGAAGTGAAGCAAAGCGTAAACACTATGAGTGCTGCATTGGTGATTGCTTTGCTGAGAAGAGGCATCGTGAGCGTGATGAATAACTTGAAAGGTGATGCACCGAGAGTTCGTGCAGCATCGTCAAGATGCGGATCAATTTGTAGCCAACGCGCGGTTATTAGACGTGAGGTAAAACCAAAATTGAAATAAGTGTGAGCCAAGATGAGTGCAAATGCTGTGCGATGAAAGTTGTTTGGCAAAATTTGCAGAAATGCGACACCGACCACGATGCTCGGCAAAATAAACGGCAAGCTGATCAGGCTTGTTGTCAGGCGTTGAGCCTTAAATTTGAAATTTGCCGTGACGAATGCCAGCGGTAGGGCAATAACCAAAGTGAATGCAGTACTCACGAGAGACTGCCAAGTTGTAAACCAGACAACGTTGCGAATTGCTTCTGTGCGCAGAAGGTTTAATGACTCGAACTGCAGTGATGAAACAAAAATGTTGAAAACTGGTGCAATAACAAAAATAACTATGGCGACTATTGGCGCGATCGCCAGCCAATAAATGGCTTGACTGCGATTATAAATAGTCGTCACGAAGATTAACGAAGAACGATGTTGGTGAATTCGTCTAGCCAGAAAAGAAGGTTGTTCGAGATGAGGTCTGGGTCAAGTTGCAGCGGCGACTCTGGTCGTAGCGAGTATTTGACAAAGTCTTCTGGCAAATTGGCTTTGGTATTTGCAGGGTAGACGAAAAGTGTTAGCGGCAGATCTTCTTGAAATTTGATGTCGGTCAGATAGTCGATTAACAGTTGTGCTTCACGTTCGTGTTTTGTGCCGCGAAGAATGCCTGCGAACTCAACTTGCCTGAAACATGTCAGAGCAGCAACTGCAGTTGGGGCCGTCGTCGGGCGTGGGTTCGCGAAAATCATTTCGGCGGGTGGGCTTGATCCGTAGCTGACGACGATTGGTCGATCGCCTTTGCCAGATGAACCAGAGAATTCTGTGTAGTAGGCGGTCGTCCAGTCGCTAACGATGAGGGTGCCGTTTTGTTTGAGCGATTTCCAATAATCACCCCAACCGTCTTGGCCGAATTCGGCGATTGTTGCGAGCATGAATGCCAAACCAGGTGATGAACTAACTGGGCTCGGCACGACGAGCAGGTTCGCGTAGTTTGACGAAGTTAGTGCGCGCAGCGTGAGTGGTGGTGCGAGATTGCGTTGTTTGAACCAGTTGACGTCGTAGTTGATGCAAACGTCACCAGTATCGACTGGCGTTGCTTCGTTGTTCGGCACGAGTTTGCGTGCTGACTCGTCGAGGTCGGCGAGATTTTTTGTCGCGTATGGCGTGAAAATATTTTTTGATGTTGCTCGCGAAAGAAGTGTGTTGTCGACGCCCCATAAAACATCTGCTTCTGGATTGCCAGATGTGAGACCAGCTTTAGTTACGAGTTCTCCGGCATCACCGCCAAGACTGATCTCGACATTGATGCCGGTTTGTGCGGTGAAGTCGTCAAAAATATTTGGCGACGGAGTGAATGAGTCGTAGGCGAGAAGTGTGAGTGTGACTTTTTCAGAGGTCTTTGATTCAGTTGTCGAATCGTCGGTTGGTGTCTCTGTTTGACCTGAGGTGTCATCGGAGTCAGTTGACTGATTATTGCTGCAAGCGCCGGCTAGAAGTGATGCGGCCAAAATAATTGTAAACAGTTTTGTAGTTTTTTTGGTTTTAGTGAGGTTCATGATGTGCCCTTTGGTTGATGAATAACTAGTAATTGACCGAGTTCAACTGAGACTGAAACTTGTTCTTTGGTTGCGATGTTGCTTACACCGCGTGTCTCGAAATTATTGAGCGATTCGTTGGTGAGTTGCCATTGCAGGCCAGTAGTTGAGATTTTTTCTGATTTGTCGCTGAAGCTTTGTATTGCAACTGTGTCGCCGACTTGTGTTGCGATGTCGCAATTTGCTGGGCCTTGCAAGGCGAAGAGTCGATTGTTTTGCCACAGTGCCTCAACTTTGCAGTTGCGTAATTTCGGGTTAAACATCGCGGCAATAAAACCGAATTGGTGGTCGAGCCTGCCACCGCCAGCAGTGACGATGATGATGTGTTGTGAGTTTTTGTCGACGGCGAGTAACAGCGCTGACTCGAGATCAGTGAAGTCTTTGTCTGCGCTGTGGCGAATGGCTTGGGTGTGCGCGGATGTGGCGCGGGCGAGCGCAGATGCATCCACTGAGTCGAAATCGCCGACCACGAAGTCGACATGCATGTTGAGTTTTTGGGCCGTGTGAAGGCCCGAGTCGGCGGCGATGACGAGATCTACATTTTGAATCGTGCGCGCAATCTCGAGCGTGGCGTCGTTTGGTGTGAGACCGCCGCTAAAAATTAGAGATGTGTTGGGCATAATCGCTTCCTCCGCTGGCATTACCCAGATCAGGTGTGCGGGTCGGTGGTGGCGGCCACCCTCTCAGCCCACCGAACCAGTGGACTCCCCGTGCGTGTGTGATCACTATAACAACTTGAGTGTCGTGAGTGTGCGGTCATTGCAAGTTGCGCGGTGCGAGCGCAGGTAGCCTGATTATTCAATGAGTCAAGTTAGCCCCCTCGCAGGTTCGTCGCCTGTTGTTAGTTCTGCGCCGGCGTCTGGCGACACGATTGTTACGATCACGCCTGTTGCGCATGCAAAGTTGATTGAGTTGCGCGATGCCGAGTCTGAGCGTGAGCGTCTTGGTTTGCGTCTTGAGATTTTGTCGGGCCCTGGTGAAGATTTTCGCTACGACTTGGTTTTTGATGAGTTTGTGAAGGCGGCGTTTACAGATGAAGTTCGCACGATTAATGGGTTGAAGATAATTATTGGTGCGAAAGATTTAGATCTTTTGCGCGGCGCAGAGCTCGACCATGATGACGCCAAGGGTTTGTTGATTCGCAATCCGAATAAGCCGCTGAAGGCGAGTTTTGAAGGGCTCGTCGCCGATGATGAGATTTCGGCGCAGATTGAGGCGATTGTGTTCAATGACGTCAATCCGGCGTTGTCGGCGCACGGCGGATTTGTTACTTTTGCAGGGCACGATAAAGAAGGCACCGCGTATTTCACGATGGGCGGCGGTTGTCACGGTTGCTCGATGTCGCGCCAGACAATGCTTGAGGGTGTGCAGACGATGTTGGTCGAGCAGGTGCCAGCGATTACGCGAGTGCGCGATATTACGGATCATTCGACTGGCGCGAATCCGTATTATTCGTAGTTAGCGATGAAGGCTTTCCTGCAGTTTTTGCAGCGGGCGTTTAAGTATTTTCGAAACACCAAGCGCGTTTGGCGTCGGCCGTCGCGTGCGAGTTTGCTGATTATCGATCGTGGCACTGCGAGCCCGCTTGACGAGATGTTTGCGCATCACAATCCGCACATCATGGAGATTCGTGGCGAGAGCGTCAACATGTTTGCGCTGTTGCGTGCTTTGCCGAAAATTCACCTCGGTGCTGTCGCGTATCTCGAGGCGTACATCGATTTCGTTAAGCCAAAACTAATTCTCTCGCGCACTGACAACAATCACACATTGTGGCAACTCAAGCGCCGCCCAAATGTCACCTACAAAGTCGCCCTCATTCAAAACGGCTGGCGCATCGCCGATAGTCCAGGTGGTGAAACAAATCTAATAGGTACGAGGGAATACGAGTATGTCGATTCATATTTTTCGCTTGGGCAATCAACAGCAACTTCTTTCAGCTCTAAATTTAAAGATCGATTCGTCCCGATTGGAAGTCTTAATCTCAACTTTTTCGCAGTTCCTAAACGTAACTTTGATGGACGAAATTCAGTTTCGTTAGTTTCCATCTTTCGGCCTAGTCGGTCTGAGGCTGCTCAAGGATTAGAAGAGTTAAAGACATTTGCTCATTGTCTTGACCGTTTAAATCTAAGTTTGAAGATTATTGGTTCTCAGATTTCGGTAACAGGTGCTGCCCTTGAAGCAAAGTTTTATTCACAGATTTTTTCGGATAATAAATACGAACTATTAGCTCGGACGGAATCAATGACGTCATATTCGAGGTTGGACGACTCTTCGATTTTTATTGTCGACCAGAGCACACTTGGTTTTGA
>JANRBC010000053.1 GCA_030727685.1 Ilumatobacteraceae bacterium | reverse complement strand
AGTTTGATTTTGTTGCCTTCTAAGGCTTCGAGTGTCGTTTTCACAGTGCCGAGCAGTGTATCTGTGGCAAACTATGACTATGACGACAAATTCGAATGCGCCCGCTTCTGCGACACAAGGCTGGAAACCTCACGCTCTGGCGAATCCGCACACGGGTCAACTAGATCTGAGCATGGGTGACACAGTTCGGTCGACGGTCGAACTTAACGGCGTGGCCGCGGGCACCGAAGGCAAAGTTATCCTTGCTAACGGATTCAACTGGTTGCGATACCGAGTGCGGTTTGCCAACGGAATCGAAGTTGGCGATCTTGATCAGCGCAACATCGAGCCAACTGGCAAAGCCGCAAAGCGACTCGCAAAAATTGCAAAACGCGCCCAGTAATTCTCTGCGTCACCATTTTCCCGGTTTGCGGGATGGCTGGTCGCGATTTGATGGCCCCGCTGGCACACAAATGGTTGATGTCGCGATTAACGCGATGACCGAATGGGCCACAACAGGCTCGAACGCAAACACTGGCGGATACTTTGCTGCGGCCGACGCTTGCGATGCACTTCTTGAATCGACGCGAAGTGTCGTTGGCGAATTTCTTGGCGCCGACCCCGCAGGCATTTGCTTGGGCGCCAACATGACGACAATGACGATGGCTCTCACACGTGCTATTGCTCGCACTTTGAAACCTGGTGACCGAATTGTCGGAACTCGTTTAGATCATGAAGCAAATGTTTCACCATGGCGAATCGCTTGCGAACTCTCGGGAGCCGAACATGTGCTCACTCCGTTTGATCCGCAAACGGGTCGGCTTGATATGGCTGCACTTGAACAACTCGTCAACGACCGAACCAAGTGGGTAGCCGTCTCGGGAGCATCAAATTTGATTGGCACGATGCCAGATCTAACAGCAGTAGTTGCTATCGCGCACAAAAACGGTGCGCGCGTTTTTGTTGATGCTGTGGCGTTGGCGCCACACAAGCAGATAAACATTCGTGAGTTGGGTTGTGACGTGCTCGCAACTTCGCCATATAAATGGTATGGACCACATGCAGGCGTTATGTATATCGAACCGTCACTTCTGAACTCGCTGCCAATTGCCAAGGTGCGACCAGCAAGCGACACAGGGCCGAGAAGATTCGAAACAGGCACGCCAAACTTTGAAGGTATCGCTGCGACTCAAGCCGCGGCGCGATTTTTGATCGAAGAAGACATGCAAAAACTTCAGGCTGTCGAGAGCGCTGTTTTTTCTCCACTTCTTGAGGGTTTGCTTGACACGCCAGGTGTTCGGGTATGGGGCCCCCACGATTTAGAAATGCGTGCACCAACTGTTTCTTTCACAATCGACTCAATGTCCCCCGATCGCGTTGCACAAGAACTTGCTGCAAAAAAGATTGCAGTTTGGTCGGGCGATTCTTACGCGGTCGAGGTCGTTGCTCAACTCGGACTAACTCAAAGCGGTGGAGTTGTGCGGGCAGGTGTCGTGCGCTATGTAGATAACGAAGATGTAAATAAGTTTCTTACGGCTGTTCGCGGGCTGGTTAGTCGGTAGCATTACTCAGTCCGGGGAGTGGCGCAGTTGGTAGCGTGCCTGGTTTGGGACCAGGAGGCCGGGGGTTCAAGTCCCCCCTCCCCGACAAATGATCGACAGTAGTTCAGCGCAAGTTTTGAAAACGGCGAGGTATGTCTCGCTGATCACCTTCCGCAAATCTGGCGAGCCAGTTCGCAGCCCAGTTTGGTTCGTGCAATTCGGCGAGAACCCAAATAGCTACGGCGTGATCACCGAAACCGATGCTGGCAAGGTCAAGCGCATTCGGGCGAACTCAAAAATTGAAATTCAAGTTTGCGATATCAAGGGCGGGGTCGATCTGGATGCCGCGAAGTTCTCGGGTACCGCGCGCTTGGTAATTGGCGATGAAGCAATTGCTGTGCGCAAAGCAATCTCGAAGCGATACCGAGTGACTTACAAATTATTTTCGATTTATCTCGTGCTTTCAAACTTGTTCAAGAAAAAAGACGAACTGCCTGAGACCAATATTGTCTTTGAATTAACCAACTAGCAGCAACTAGTTTTTTGCGATTTCGAAAACTGCAGTTTTCTTGAAGTTTGCCAACATCTCTGGCAATGGTTCGACGCCAATGCCAACTGTATTTGGTACCGCAATATGGCCATTCTCAATTACAAATGGCGGAGTGATGTCGCGAGCAAAGTAGCGAGCCGAGGCAGAGATATCTCCGGGCAAAGTAAAACCCGGCAAAGCGGCAAGTGCGAGATTAGCGGCGCGGCCAATGCCTGTTTCAAGCATTCCACCACACCAAACTGGCACGCCACGCGAAAGACACAAATCGTGGATCTTCTTTGCTTCGAGATATCCGCCGACACGACCAGGCTTGATATTGATAATCGAGCACGCCTTGAGATCGAGGGCACCTCGAGCAGTATCAAACGATGTAACTGATTCATCAAGACATACAGGTGTTTTGATTTGTCGCGCCAGTTCAACGTGCCCCGCCAAATCATCTTCAGGCAACGGCTGCTCAATTAACAGCAAATTGAATTCATCAAGTTGTTTGAGATGCTTCGCATCGGTCACTGTGTATGCCGCATTAGCGTCGACTTGCAGCAAGACATCATCGCCAAACTCTTTGCGCACAGTGCGGACAAGTTCAATATCGCTTCCTGGCTCGATTTTCAATTTGACGCGCACATAGCCCTGCGCCAGATATTCGCCTACAACACGAACTAAGTCATCCAGGCTTTTCTGAATACCTACTGACACACCAGACGGAACCGAAGTTTTTGTCGCGCCTAGAAATTTCGCCAATGAGAGCTTCTGATCG
Organism: Ilumatobacteraceae bacterium; assembly: GCA_030727685.1. Classification (GTDB taxonomy): domain Bacteria; phylum Actinomycetota; class Acidimicrobiia; order Acidimicrobiales; family Ilumatobacteraceae; genus BACL27. The sequence continues at coordinate 3,469 of JANRBC010000053.1, read as the reverse complement.
CGCAGTCGCAGATCTAACAGAGCAGTCTCGACGCATGCCTTAGACATATAGTTTCCACGAATCGGCGCCGCAGTCTCAATAAAACTTTGTGCTGTTGAATCATGGCGCAGCATCGGCACAAGAAACCGTGTAATAACTTCGACACAGTTTTCGAGATATTCAGACGAGTAGTTCGGCTCGGTGCCCGCGACGCACTCTCCCCAACCAGAGTTTTCATCGCCAACCGCGCGGACGTATAGCAAGTCGCGCGATGTGTCTGTACCGAATGACGTTCTAAACGGTGACACGAGGTCTATGCCACCCCGCCAAAGTTCAATTGCCCGCAGCACTTTTTATCTCACCTTCGAACTAATGACATATGAACCATCTGCGGTGAATCCTCGCACAAATTTTGAGGAGGCAAAAGCCGACTCGAATTTCTCACGTTGCGCTAAACGCGCTTTGCGAACAAGCGCTTGGTCGGCAGATTCGCCACTTTGCCGCAACGCCACAATGTCTTCAGGCGTTTCGATCAGTTCTTCACCATTTTCGCTAGTGGTCGTTTCAGCATGTGGCGCAACGTCACAGTTCGCAACTTGACGCTCGACAACAAGTCGATCGGTGTTGTCGCCAGAGTTAATTGCATCATCAAGTTCACCGTAAAAATCGCGGTGATAACTCACCACCTTGGCGCCGAGTGTAACCAAATTGAAATGAGCGTTTCGTCTAACCAGTGGATCAAATGTCCATGAAATCGCGGCGAAGTCATTTTCTTTAGCCCATGCCCATTGATGCTGTTTCAGCGCGCTTCCGATACCAGAGTTTCGAAGATCGCCCTTAATGCCGGTCACATGCGAATGCAACTTGTTGTCGTGTCGGCCAACTAGAGCCAAAGAACCACCAACAGTTTGTCTTTTGCCTGACATTTCGCTAATCGCAAGGCTCGCATAACCGCCAGAGTGAACAACGGCGATGATGACATCCACCGAAATAGAGTTTTTCTCACCCCAAACCTCAGCCAACAGTTGAGCGAGTTGCTGGGCTTTTTGCGGATCATTAACCAATTCGATATTCACCATTTGAATAAACACTATCTATTCGGCAATGATTGACGGCATGGCTGTTGAAGTAACCATTGTCGATCACCCAGTTGCTGCTGAAGCGCTCACTCACTTGCGCGACGAAAACACAACGAATCAATTCTTTCGCGCCGAACTTCGCCGACTTTCTCTTGTCGTAGTTGCCGAGGCTTCGCGACATTTGCCAACAATTAAGACGCGTGTGCGCACACCGCTTGCCGAAACTGATGGCATCGCGCTTGCTAGTCGACCAGTTCTAGTGCCAATTTTGCGCGCGGGTCTTGGCATGTTGCCGGCCGCAATGGAACTCTTGCCAGACGCTGACATCGCAGTCGTTGGCGTGCAACGCGATGAGAAAACTCATGAGCCAAGTGAATACGTCGCCAAGTTGCCATCGCGTCTTGATGGTCGAACATGTTTGGTGCTTGACCCGATGCTGGCTACAGGCGGCTCACTCGCCCATGGTTGCAAACTTCTCGCTGATCGCGGTGCCCCGATGCCGCTAACAATTGCTTGCGTGTTAGCCGCGCCCGAAGGCATCGAGTTTTTGCGCTCAACCGGCATGAACCTGCACATCATCACAGCATCGGTTGATAGTCACCTCAATGAGAACGCTTTTATCGTGCCCGGCCTTGGCGATGCTGGCGACCGTCAATTCGGTCCCCCGCACTGAAAATTTAGCCAAAAAAAGTTTTTGCGACGTCGGCAAAAAGTTGCAAATCAATCGTGCGAGTTTGATTCGCAGTGATCGACATGTCGGCGGTTTCAATTTGTCCGTCTCTGAGCACGACCATCTGGCCAAACTTTTTGTTGTGCACGGCATCGACTGCCGCTAAACCAAAGCGAGTCGACAAAACCCTGTCGTAACTTGTTGGCGTGCCGCCACGCTGGATATAACCAAGTTGCACAACTCGCGTCTCGAAACCAGTGCGTGCCGAAATCTCAGGTGCAATCGCGTGAGCGATATCGCCTAGTTTTTCATGACCATAAGCATCAAGCGTTCGTTCAGGAATTTTCATTGTGTTGGGCTTTGGCTTTGCACCTTCTGCAACAACTACCACTGACGCATATCGCCCGCGGTCGTGGCGCTTACGCACGATTTGCGAAATTTCGTCAATATCAAACTGAACTTCGGGCACGACAATGGCTGTTGCGCCGCCGGCGATGCCAGCCTGTAACGCAATCCATCCCGCATCGCGACCCATTACTTCGACGACAATCACTCGGTCGTGGCTTTCTGCTGTTGTGTGCAGACGATCGATTGCATCTGTGGCAATTTGCACTGCTGTTTGAAAACCAAAAGTTGCGTCTGTGCCGACGACGTCGTTATCAATTGTTTTGGGCACGCCAATAATCGGTAGCCCGTGTTGCTGGTGCAGCATCGAAGCAACAGTCAATGATCCGTTGCCGCCAATCACGATTAGCGCATCGAGATTGAGATCTTTAAAAGTTTTCTTGCACTTTTCGACACCGTCTTTCGTGTCAAACGGACTGCCACGGCGAGTGCCGAGAATTGTGCCACCACGCGGCAGAATTCCGCGAACCTCTTTCGTCGTGAGTTCGATATATCGCTGTTCAAGCACCCCGTCCCACGCGTCGTAGAAACCTAAGACCTGGTCGCCCTTAACATCGCTTGCTTTGCGAACTATCGCTCGAATAACTGCGTTTAGACCCGGGCAGTCGCCGCCGCCGGTGAGTACGCCGATTTTCATTTGTTCTTAGTCGCCAACGCGACGGGCATCTTCGACCAAATTGATTTGGTAGATCACTTCATCGAGAGCATCAGCCGCTGAGACTGTTGAGAACCGCAATGGATTTTCTGGCGTCACACAACTTGGCACCGGCACCAACATCGTGCTCGGTTGCGGATGACAGAACTGGACGACGCTGTAGCGCTCGCCCTCATAGCCGGGTGCCGCCACAACGCGATGCCAACCGATTGGCAAGACACCGTTCGTGATTCGCTCGAGCATGATGCCTGAGTTGATAATCACACGACCCTTCGGCGGAATCGCGTCGATCCATTCGTTTTTGTATTTGACTTGCAAACCTGGCGCTGTTGCGCGCGGCAATGCAGTGATCAAATTAATGTCGCCGTGTTCAGCGGCCCAAACATGGCCCTGCTCCGGAAGTTGCTTCATCGACGGATATCTAATTGCGCGAGTCAACGCTGATCCGTAACTAACCATCTCGTCGAAGAACGATTCGTGACAGCCGATGCCGACCGCGATGATGCGCAAGAAACGAGTTTGCAAATCGATCATCGCATCGTGAAACTTGAACAACACATCGGTGATGCCCGGCACCGCGGCCTCGGGCAAAAGTGGATCTGGATACGACATTGGATAGCGACGACGCAACGGATGCCCCTTGGGTATCGGTGTTGCCCAGTTGAGCATTTCTTTCCAGTC
>JANRBC010000052.1 GCA_030727685.1 Ilumatobacteraceae bacterium | reverse complement strand
TGTGCGCGATGCGTTGGCAGGTCTGGGTTACTCGGCAGAAGAGATTCGCGATGTGTTGCGTGAAATCAATGTCGCCACCGATCCAGAACTAATGTTGCGTGAAGCGTTGAACATGTTGGGGGCGCGTCGTGCGTGAAGAATTTACTGATCCAGCGATCACTACCGATCCGGCAGATCTTGATGACATTGGCTTGCGCCCCAAATCGCTCGACGATTTTGTTGGTCAACGTGAACTCAAAGAGCATCTCGGCATTGTTTTAGAGGCAGCTCGCAAACGAGAACAATCTGCCGATCACATTTTGCTTGCCGGACCACCGGGTTTGGGCAAAACGACCATGGCGGGCATCGTTGCCAGTGAGATGTCGGCAAAAATTCACATCACTTCTGGCCCGGCCCTAGAGCGAGCGGGCGACTTGGCGTCGATACTTACCAAGCTTGATGTAAATGATGTCTTGTTTATCGATGAGATTCATCGGTTATCACGCCAAGTTGAAGAAATTTTGTATCCAGCAATGGAAGATTTTCAGATTGACATCGTCGTCGGCAAAGGCCCATCGGCTTCGTCTATTCGACTAACTCTGCCAAAGTTCACGTTGATTGGTGCTACCACTCGCACTGGCATGATCACTGGTCCGTTGCGTGATCGCTTCGGCCTGGTTGCGCGTCTCGACTTTTATGAAGTTGATGAGCTTGAGCAAATCGTTTTGCGTACAGCGCGAATTCTTAAAGTGCCAATCGACAAACATGGCGCGATTGAAATCGCGCGCAGATCTAGAGGTACACCGCGAATTGCCAATCGTTTGTTGCGCCGAGTGCGTGATCATGCCGAGGTGCGCGGCGATGGACAAGTTACAAAAGAGAGCGCACGTCAGGCCCTTTCAGTTTTTGGTGTTGACGAACTTGGTCTCGACAAGGTTGATCGATCAATTTTGTCGGCCTTATGTCGACAGTTTGCCGGAGGGCCAGTTGGCTTGTCGACGTTGGCGATCTCGGTTAGTGAGCAGACCGAAACAATCGAAGACGTCTATGAGCCGTTTTTGATTCAGCAGGGTTTGTTGGCGCGCACGCCTCGGGGCAGAGTAGCGATGCCTTTGGCATGGCAGCATCTCGGCCACACGCCGCCTGAAACTGCTCCAGAATTATTTTAAAATAGTTTTTCCGTGCAAATTAAAGACTTTGATTACAACCTGCCAACTGAGTTAATCGCTCAAACACCAGTTGAGCCGCGAGATTCTGCGCGATTATTGGTTGACCAAGGTTCGGGTCTTGCGTTACATCGACAAGTTAGAGACTTCATTGATTTCTGTCGACCTGGAGATGTCGTGGTTGTTAACGACACAAAGGTTATTCCGGCGCGACTGCGATTAGTACGAGAGTCGGGTGGTGCAGCAGAGGTTTTATTGCTCGAGCAAGATTCGACAGCGCCTTTCAAATGGGAGGCACTAATTCGCCCTGCCAAACGTCTCAAGTTAGGTGAGACACTTTTTGCATCTGACAATTCTGAAGTTGTTCGCATTGGCGATCGCACCAAGGCTGGTGACACGTTTAGTGTCGAACTTGTTGGCGAAATGCGTGATGATGTCGAGGCACTGCTAAAAAAATACGGCGAGATGCCGCTGCCCCCGTACATCGAAACACGACTCGAGCAGGCTGACAGATATCAGACTGTTTACGCCAACCGACCTGCGTCTGCTGCGGCACCCACAGCAGGTTTGCATTTCACGCCAAAACTATTGACCGATTTGAAAAGTGCAGGAATCAAATTGCTTACCGTTGATCTGACGGTGGGCTTAGACACCTTTGCCCCAGTGACATCTGAAAACCCGTTAGAGCATCCGATGCACAGCGAGCATTATCGAGTCACTCAAGAGACCCTTGAAGAGTGCGCTCGAGCAGAACGGGTAATTGCCGTTGGTACAACTGCTACTCGTGCGCTCGAGTCGGCTGCAACTAGTGGCGTTTTATCTGGTCGGACCAAGATGTTTATCTCTCGTGGGTATGAGTTCAAAGTTGTAGATCTGTTGTTGACTAATTTTCATATGCCACGCACAACTCTGTTGATGATGATCGAAGCTTTTGTCGGCCCGCGTTGGCGTGATCTTTATTCAGTTGCGATTGCCGAGCGATATCGCATGCTTTCGTTTGGTGACGCAATGCTTTTAAATCGTCATCTGTAACGTCGTCAGTGTTTGTAACCAGCAACTAGATACCGTGTAGTCGCATGTTCGCCGTCAAATTTCGTGAGACTGCGCGCGACCAATCGGCACGCGCCGGCATCGCCACAACTCATAGAGGCGAATACGAAACACCGTGCTTCATGCCAGTCGGCACTCGTGGAGCAATTAGACATTTGAGTGCGCAAGATTATGAAGAACTTGGTGCGCGAATTGTGTTGGGCAATACCTACCACTTGATGCTTCGACCGGGTGCCCAAGTCGTCTCAGACTTAGGTGGCCTTGGTGCTTTTGCGGGTTGGAAGGGCCTGACTCTTACCGACTCGGGTGGCTTCCAGGTTTTTTCGTTGAATCCAGACGTCGACGATGAAGGTGTTTCGTTCAGGTCAACATATGACGGTTCAATGCACAGATTCACTCCAGAAAAAGCAGTGGTTACTCAGCAACTTCTCGGCGCCGATATTCAAATGGTTTTAGATGTTTGTGCTTCATTACCTGCCACTGATGACGTAATCAAACTCGCGCTGAAGCGCACTTCGAATTGGGCAGCGCGAGCCAAGGCAGCCCATACGCGATCTGATCAAAGTTTGTTTGGCATCGTGCAAGGCGGCATTGACCCGGTGTTGCGCCAAGAGAGTGCGAAAATTACTGCAAACCTAGAATTTGATGGCTACGGAATCGGCGGCTTGTCAGTGGGCGAGACGCGCGAAGAAATGTTGGTTGCGCTCTCTGCGGCAATTGAACATTTACCAAAAGATCGTCCCCGATATTTAATGGGAGTTGGCGACCCAGCGTCATTAGTCGAGGCCGTCAATCTTGGTGTTGATCAGTTTGATTGCGTGATGCAAACACGAATAGGTCGCCACGGCACTGCACTCACTTCGGTCGGCAAGCTAAACATCACCCGTGCCGAGTTTGCAACTAGTCAAGACCCGATCGACTTGCAATGTTCGTGTCCGGTCTGCAAACGACACACGCGTGGTTACATTCGCCATCTTTTTCAAGTCAACGAACCAACGGCAGCGCGGCTAGTTTCGATTCACAACATTGCTTTTACTTTGAACTTGATGACGCAAATGCGAGATGCAATTGCCAACGGCGTATTCTCAAGTCTGCGAAAGTCTTTATTGGCCGTGTGGGCAGACACTGCGAACGACAAGGCGTGACCCCTAGACTTGTCTGCTATGTCTTTAACTATTGACCTGTTGTTTTCAACCAGTTTTCCAAGCCTTGTGGCCGCAGCGGCAGACGAACCGGGGTCAAACCCGATTCTGGGTTTCCTGCCCCTTGTTCTAATTTTTGCCGCAATGTATTTCTTGTTGTTGCGACCGCAACGCAAGCGCCAAAAAGAAACAGCAAACTTGCAAAAGAGCATTGCTGAGGGTGATGAAGTGGTGCTGAACTCAGGTATTTATGGTTTCGTCTCCGCGGTTGAAGATGAATGGCTATGGGTCGACATTGCGGACAAAGTCGAGATTCGTGTCACCAAGGGCTCAATTGCCCGCAAAGTTTCGGCAAATTCGAAGCCAGCCGAGTGAGTCTCTGAGACTTTTTAGACAGATTGTTCAAAAATAAATGAATAAACGTCGCCACATCATTTCGCTGACGTTGCTGATCGTTGTCGTCGCATCTGGACTTGTTGCAAATCTCGTAGCCGGAAACACGCCAGCCCTTGGTCTCGACTTGCAGGGTGGTGCTTCTGTCACTTTGCAACCCGAGGGTGATTTCGATGCGACAGGTCTCGATGTTGCTGTTGAAATTATTCGCGCACGAGTTGACTCTATTGGCGTAGCTGAGCCAGAAATTATTTTGCAAGGCAGCACCGTCGTTGTCAACTTGCCTGGTGTAAAAGATCAACAACAAGCCCTCGACATAATCGGACGCACCGGAGAACTTTTGTTGCGTCCGGTTTTGCAAACAGGTTTTCTAAATCAAAACCCAGACACAAGTGTGCCGACAAGTGAAACAACATTGCCAGAGCCAACTTCTGATTCTGTTGAAGATGGGGCAGGCGTAGTTTCGGGTGGTCCTGGCGCGTCAAAAGTGATTTCGACTGCTACAACTGTCGCTGCTAGCGCGACGACAGTGGCTGAAGCGTCGACGCCAGCGTCTACCACTGAAACGCAAGAGGCCGACCCAGCGTCTGGTCTTGGTGATGATCCAAATGATCCGACTCAGACAGTGTTACTGCTCGATAAACAAGGTGTTGCTTATGTCGTGGGGCCGGCTGGTGCGTCAGGCAAAGTTTTCAAGAACGATGCGGTCGCTGATGTTCAATCGGGGCAGTGGGCTGTGGTTGTTGGTTTACGAAGTGGGCCAGATGGTGACCAATTATGGAACAGGCTTGCCGCTGCGTGTTTTAATCGAACGGCCGAATGTCCAACCGGCCAACTCGCAATGGTGCTCGACGGAACCGTCATCTCTGCGCCAACGGTAAATGAGCCCGAGTTCACCGGCGGAACTGTACAAATCACTGGTTCGTTCACGCCTGAAGAGGCTCGTGACCTGGCCAAAATTCTTGAGTTCGGTGCGGTTCCAGTGCGCTTTGTTGTATCGCAGGCGCAGACCGTGTCGGCAACATTGGGCTCAGATTCACTTCGCGCCGCCTTGATCTCCGGAATAGTCGGCTTGTTGTTGGTTGCCTTGCTGTTGCTCGCTTACTACAGGCTGATGGCTCTCTTTGTTCTTGCAGGTCTGGGCGTCTCAGTTGCGCTCTTGTGGAGCGTGATTTCATTTCTTTCTCGTAGCAATGGTCTTGCGCTTTCGTTGTCAGGCATCGCCGGCATTATCGTTTCGATCGGCATCGCTGTTGACTCATACATCGTGTTCTTTGAGAGAATTAAAGACGAAATTCGGGCAGGTAAGACTCTGAAAAATTCTGCGTTGCGTAGTTTTGAGTCAGCGTGGCGCACAATCGTCGCAGCCGATACGGTTTCGTTTATAGCCGCAATTGTGTTGTGGTATCTCACCGTCGGTTCGGTTCGAGGCTTCGCATTCTTTTTGGGTATTTCTGCGCTAACTGACATTATTGTGACGTTTTTCTTTACAAGAAGTGCGGTTCTTCTTTATGCACGGTCAAAAGGCGCACAAGGTCGCAAGATTTTGGGTATTCAAACAGTGAAGCCAGAGGTAATTTAATGAAAATTTTCTCTGGATTTGGTCGGCTCTATCGTGGCGAGACAACTTTCGACTTCATCGGTAAGCGCATCTTTGGTCTCACAGTCTCACTAATAATTGTTCTCGCTGGGGCAGTGTCGTTGCTATTTCAAGGCCTTGAACTCGGCATTGACTTTCGCGGCGGAGTCGCATGGGAAGTTCCTGCAGGTTCTCTTACCGATCAAGATGCACGAGATGTTCTCGGCGCCAACAACGTTGAGGCAGCAAATGCCAAGATTCAATTTTTGACAGGCAGCGAGTTGCAGGTGTTGCGAGTGCAAGTCGGCGATCAACCCGAAGCAGTTCGCCTTGCTGTTCAGCAATCTTTTGCCGAACTAGCCAAAGTCGAAGTCCAAGAGGTGAGCGTTGCCTCTGTCAGCTCATCTTGGGGTCGCAGCATTACTGAAAAAGCAGTTCGAGCCTTGATTGCGTTCTTCGTGATTGTTTCGCTCTATATCTCTTGGCGTCTCGAATGGAAGATGGCAATTGCGGCTTTTGTTGCGATGGTTCACGACGTATTGATCAGTGTCGGCGTGTACTCGCTATTCGGTTTTGAAGTAACACCTGCAACTGTTGTTGCCTTCTTAACGATCCTGGGCTATTCGCTCTACGACACCGTGGTTGTATTCGATCGTGTACAAGAAAACGCAGAAAAGTTCGCCACATCACGTCAATCGTTTGCCAATATCGCCAACATTTCGACCAATGAAGTGCTCGCGCGTTCACTTAACACGACGCTCTCATCGGCGTTACCTGTAATTTCGTTGTTGGTCGTCGGTTCATTTATTCTTGGCGCAAAGAGTCTCGAAGAATTCGCCGTTGCGCTATTAGTAGGCATGCTGGCCGGCACTTACTCGTCGATTTTTGTTGCGGTTCCGCTATTAGATTTGCTCAAACGCGATGAAACGAGATACAGACCTTATAAGGGTCAGATCGCGACAGGCAGTGCGCTGTCAGTACTCATGGGCTCGGGTGAAAATTCAAAAATGGCTGCTGTGTCATCGGGTACAAGTGATCTGGCGACAAATGCGAGTCAATCTGCAACTAGCAACACCGAAAAGCGGGTTAGTGCTGTTTTGACGCACCCACCGCGACCTCGAAAAAAACGCCGTTAGCACTACGCT